>CAYGCW010000095.1:0-8705 GCA_964348465.1 uncultured Acidimicrobiia bacterium
GCTCACTCTCGACGAGGTGATCCCGGGCACCGACCGCGTTGCGGCCGACGTGCTCCTGGAGCCTTCAGTCGTCTACGCACCGGCCGTGATGGCGGCGCTCGCGGCCGGAGCCGTGCACGGCCTCGCCCACGTCACCGGGGGCGGCATCGCCGGCAACCTCTTCCGCGTCCTTCCCCACGGCTGCCGCGCCGTCGTCGCCACCGCGACGTGGGAGCCGCCGCCGGTCTTCGCGGCAGTGGCACGGCTCGGACGGGTCCCCGTCGACGAGATGTTCGGCACCTTCAACATGGGCGTGGGGTTTCTGGCGGTCACGCCGCCCGGCAATGTGGACGCCGTCGTGCGGGCGTTCGCCGGGGCCGGGCACGACGCCTGGGACGCCGGTGAGATCAGGGCCGGCGAGCGAGGTGTGGAGCTGGCGTAGACCCGGCAGGGCGGGCCGCCCGGTCAGCCCGCCCGGCACATCTCGCAGCGACCTTCGAGGTCCAGCCGATGGCCGGCGACCTCGAAGCCGGCGGCAGCTCCCATGCGCGCCGCCAGCGCCTCCAGCTCGGCCTCGAGGCCCGCGTCCACGTCGAAGTCGGAGGCGGCGCCGCACTCGTCGCACACGAAGTGGTGATGGTGGCCCAGGAGCCATTCGGCCAGCTCGTAGCGGGCCAGGCCGGCGGTGTCGTGGACGCGGTGGATCACCCCGGCGTCGCCGAGGACGGTCAGCGTGCGGTAGAGGGAGGAGAGCGGCACGCCGGTCGCCGGGCCGGCGTGAAGCTCGGCAGTGGAGAGCGGTCCGGCGGCGGTCGCCAATGCCGCCACCACAGCCCGCCGGCCACGCGTGTAGCGGACGCCGGTCTCGTCGAGCCGGGCCGCCACCCTGCGGTGCAGGTCGGCGAGGAGAGGGCTGGTCGTGAGCGGGCTCACCCGACTATAATGATAGTGATTATCATTATTGTCAACATCATGGGAACTTCGCGCCGCACCTGGCCTGCCGTCTTCGCTCTCGCCGCCGCCTTGGCGGCCTGCTCCAGCGCTGGAGACGACCCCGGCCTGTCCATCGCCGCCACCACCGACATCGTCCGGGCGATGACGGAGTCGGTGGCGCCGTCCGGCGTCGAAGTGACCGGGATCATGCCTCCCGGGGCCGACCCGCATGCGTTCCAGGCGTCGCCCTCCCAGGTGGCCGAGCTGCGCAGCGCCGACCTGATCGTGACTTCGGGCCTGGGACTGGAAGAAGGACTGGAGGCTGTGCTCGACGAAGCCGAGGCCGGCGGCGTGACCGTGCTCAGTCTCGGCGAGGCCCTCGACCCCGTCGCGCTGGGCGAAGGCGGCGCCCTCGACCCCCACTGGTGGATGGACGCCGCCCGGGGCCGCCGCGCCCTGGAGCTGATCGGGGCGGCCCTGGCGGAGGTGGCACCCGCGGAGGCGGACGGCATCGCAACTCGCGTTGCGGAGTCCGCCGACCGCCTGGCCGAGCTCGACCGCGAGATCGTCGCGATGGTCGACGCCCTGCCCGCGGACCGCCGTCGCATCGTCACCGGCCACGACTTCCTCGGCTACTTCGCCGACCGGTACGGCCTGGAGGTGGCCGCCACCGTCGTTCCGGGCGGATCCACCCTCGCGGCGCCGAGTGCCGCCGACCTGGCAGCCCTCGCCGAGCTGGTGGCGAACGAGAAGATCCCGGCGATCTTCACCGACGCCACCGAGCCCCATGCCATCGGGGTGACCGGTGCCGCGGCAGCCGGCCTGCCCGACGTGGTCGAGGTGGACGCCGGCTCGCTCGGCGCGGCCGCCGGCTACGAGGAGATGCTGCGCGCCGCGGCGACCACGATCGTCGGAGCGCTGGCGCCGTGACCTGGCTGACCGAGCCGTTCACGTTCGACTTCATGCAGCGGGCCCTGCTCGCCGGAGCGCTGGTTGCGGTGACGACGTCGGTGGTCGGCACCTGGGTCGTGCTGCGAGGCCTGGCCTTCATGGGCGACGCCCTCGCCCACGGCGTGCTGCCGGGGCTGGCGCTGGCGTTCCTGCTCGACATCAACCTGACCCTGGGAGCGGTGGCCGGGGCGGTGGTGATGCTGGCCGGCATCACCCTCACGCACCGCAAGGCCCGCCTCACCGAGGACACCGCCATCGGGCTGCTGTTCGTGGGAATGCTGGCGCTGGGGGTGATCATCATCTCCCGCACCGGCTCGTTCGCCGCAGAGCTGACCGGGTTCCTGTTCGGCGACATACTCGGCATCTCCACCGGCGATCTCTGGCTCAGCCTGATCGGAGCGGTGGTAGCGGTCGTGGTGACGGTGGCGTTCTACCGCGCCTTCCTGGTGCTGGCCTTCAACGAGCAGAAGGCACGGATGCTGGGGCTGCGGCCCGCCGTTGCGGATGCGCTGATGATGGCGTTGATCACGCTGGCGATCGTCACGTCGTTCCGGGCCGTCGGCACCCTGCTGGTGTTCGGCCTCCTGGTGGCCCCACCGGCGGCGGCGGCCCAGATCGTCCGCCGGGTCCCGGCCCTGATGGTCACCGCCACCCTCATCGCGACGGTCTCGGTGGTGGTGGGGCTCGTCGCGAGCTGGCACCTGGACACCGCCGGCGGGGCCACCGTGTCGTTCGTCGCCGTCCTCTTCTTCTTCCTCGTGCTGATCGTCTCGAGCCTGCGACGCGACGTCCGCATCTGACGTCCAGCCGCCGGGGCGGCCGGGTCGGCGATCTCGGTCGCGAGCGGATCTCCGATGAAGAGCTCGGCGACGCGCCCGGGTCTCCGCCGCCATGCCGCCGAGGATGATGGCTCGGTCCGGACGGACCGTCGCAGCACCTCCGGAGGATTCCGGGACGCAACGGGCCGAACGCCCATGGGGGGCAACGCCGGACTGTGCAACAATGCGCCCATGAGAGCTCCGCTCACCCCGCGCGAGGCGCGTCGCGGCCTGTTCGCTGCTCCCTGACGGCGGGCACCCCGAGCCCATCCACCGTCCACCAGAGGAGCCGCAGCCATGAGCGACCTGATCAAGCGCTACGAAGACGTCATCGCCCCCGTCATCTCGTTCGACACCGACCTCGAGATCGTCGAGGCGGAGGGGATCTGGCTCACCGACGCAGAGGGTGAACGGTTCATGGACTTCACCTGCGGCATCGCGGTGACCAACCTCGGCCACCGCCATCCCACGGTCGTGCGTGCCGTCAAAGAGCAGATCGACAAGGTGTGGCACGCCGGAGGCGTGTTCCGCTACGAGTCGCTCGTGGTGGCCGCCGAAGCCCTCCGCAGCGTCACCCCCGACAACATCGAGATGTTCTTCTTCATGAACTCGGGCGCCGAGGCGGTCGAGGCGTCCATCAAGCTCGCCCGCAAGACCAGCGGCCGTCAAGGGATCGTGGTCTTTCGGGGCGGGTTCCACGGCCGCACCATGGGCTCGGTGACCTACACGACCTCCAAGGCCCGGTACCGGCAGGGCTACCACCCGCTGCTGCCTTCGGTGTTCGTCACGCCTTTCCCCCACCCGTTCGCTTGGCGAATGAGTCACGACGAAGCCGTGGACCTCGCCATCGCCGAGCTGGGCCGCATGTTTCGGCACGAGATCCTTCCCGACGAGGTGGCGGCCTTCCTCGTGGAGCCCCTCCAAGGCGAGGGCGGCTACTACCCGGCAGGCGAGCGCTTCATGCGCCACCTGCGCGAGCTGGCAGACGCTCACGGCATCCTGCTGATCGTCGACGAGGTACAGACCGGATTTGGACGCACCGGAGACTGGTTCACGTCGCAGATCTACGACGTGCGGCCCGACGTGCTCGTGATGGGCAAAGGCATCGCCAGCGGCTTTCCGCTGTCGGCGGTGGGAGCGTCCAAAGAACTGCTCGAGCAGTGGCCGCCGGGTTCGCACGGAACCACGTACGGCGGCAACCCGATCGCAGCGGCTGCGGCGGCCGCCACCGTCGAGGCGGCCCGCGCGGTGATCCCCGGGGTCCCGGCCCTCGCCAAGCAGGCCACCGCGCGGCTCGAGGAGCTGAAGGCGGCCCACGACACCGTCGCCGACGTGCGCGGCCTCGGACTGATGATCGGCGTCGAGTTGGTGGACGGAGAAGGCGCCCCCTCGGCCGACGCCCTCAAGCACGTCAAGCGCCACGCCAGAGAGAACGGTTTGCTGATCCTGCCCTGCGGACCGGACGGCAACGTGATCCGCTTCATTCCGCCGCTGATCGTGGAGGCAGGTGAGCTCGAACGGGGCATGGAGATCCTCGCGGCGGGCATCGCCGATCACGAGCGGAGCTGAGCTTGGCGACGCGGGCGATCATCCTCGGCGCCGCCGGGCGCGACTTCCACCACTTCAACGTCGTCTGCCGGCACGACCCCGGGATCGAGGTGGTGGCGTTCACGGCCACCCAGATCCCCCACATCGTCGGGAGGCGGTACCCGGCCGAGCTGGCTGGCGAGCGCTACCCGGACGGCATCCCCATCCACCCCGAGACCGACCTCGAGCGGCTGATCGCCGCCCACCGGGCGGACCGCGTCATCTTCGCGTACTCCGACGTTTCCCACATCCACGTGATGCACCAGGCCGCGCGCGCGGTGGCAGCGGGGGCCGACTTCGAGGTGCCGGCCACGCCGATGCTGGAGTCCCGGCTGCCGGTGGTGGCGGTGACCGCCGTCCGCACCGGCGCCGGCAAGAGCCCCACGGCGCGCAAGGTGGGCCGCATCCTCGCCGGCAAGGGGCTGCGGGTGGGGGTCGTGCGCCATCCGATGCCGTACGGCGACCTGTACCGCCAGCGGGTGCAGCGGTTCGCGTCTTACGCCGACCTCGCTGAGCACCACGCCACCATCGAGGAGCGTGAGGAGTACGAGCGCCACATCGACCAGGGCTTCACGGTGTTCGCCGGGGTCGACTACGAAGCAGTGCTCGCCCTCGCCGAGGAGGACAGCGACGTGATCCTGTGGGACGGCGGCAACAACGACCTGCCGTTCTTCCGTCCCGACGTGCACATCTGCGTGGTGGATCCGCTCCGGCCCGGGCACGAGCTGACCTACTGGCCGGGCGAGGCCAACCTGCGGGCGGCGGGGGTGATCGTGGTGAACAAGATGGACACGGCCTCGGCGGAGGGAGTGGACGAGGTGCTCGCCAACGTGGCCGCGGTCAACCCCGGCGCAGTCGTGGTGCGCGCCAATTCGCCGATCACCGTCGCCGGCGATCCCGCCGTCTTGCGCGGCAAGCGGGTGCTGGTGGTCGAGGACGGCCCCACGCTCACGCACGGCGACATGGCGTTCGGAGCCGGGACGGTCGCCGCCCACACCCACGGCGCCGAGCTGATCGACCCCCGGCCGAGCGCAGTCGGCTCGATCGCCGACGTCTACGTGGACTACCCGCACGTCGGCGCCCTCCTGCCGGCGATGGGCTACAGCGACGCCCAGATCGGCGAGTTGCGGGATACGATCATGCGCGCCGAGCCCGAGGTCGTGCTGATTGCCACCCCGATAGATCTGGGACGCCTTCTCGACCTGCCGCTTCCGACCGTCCGCGTGCTCTACGACCTGGACGAGATCGGCCAACCCGACCTGGACGATGTTCTCGCTTCCGTGGGCTGAGGTACCCAACCGGCCGCTGGTGCTGGCGTTCGGCGGCAACGCCCTGCTTCCGGATCCCGATGACCCGGGGGCGGCCGAGCGGCGCGCCGCCGAGTTCGCCGAGGCGCTCTTGCTGCTGCTGCCGGAGCACTCGGGGATGGTCCTCGTCCACGGCAACGGCCCCCAGGTGGGCACGATCCTGCTGCGGGTCGAGGCCACCCGGGACCGGCTGCCGCCCGAGCCGCTCGATGTGCTGGTGGCCGAGACGCAGGGAAGCATCGGCTACCTGCTCGTGAGGGCGCTCCGCAACGCCTTGGATCGGCACCGCCGCCACGTGGAGGTCGCCACCGTCGTCACCCAGGTCCTCGTCGACCCGGACGACTCGGCGTTCCGGAACCCGACGAAGCCGATCGGGCCGTTCTACGAGCCCGAGGAGGGCAGGCGCCTCCAGGAGGAGAAGGGCTGGGACATGGTCGAGGTCCGCGGCAGGGGCCTGCGCCGGGTGGTCCCGTCGCCGGCGCCTCTGGAGGTCGTGGAACTGCATACGATCTCCGACGCGGCCCGCCACGGCCATCTGGTGGTCGCCGGTGGGGGCGGCGGCATCCCGGTGCGACGCGACCTGCATGGAGAGGTGGCCGGGGTGGAGGCGGTCATCGACAAGGACCGCACGGCAGCCCTGCTGGCGACCTCGCTGCGGGCCGCGGGCTTCGTGATCCTCACCGGCGTCGACGGGGCTTACCGCAGCTTCGGCGAGCCCGACCAGGAGGCCCTGCCGCGCCTCACCGCTGCCGAGGCCAGAGAACTCCTGGCCGCCGGCGAGTTCCCGCCCGGCTCGATGGGACCCAAGATCGAGGCGACCGCCGACTACGCCGAGGCACTGGGACGGCCCGGGCTCATCACCAGCGTGGAAGCGGTTCCGGCCGCGCTGCGGGGCGAGGCCGGAACCTGGATCACGCCCTGACCGGCTCCCGCGGCGCCGCCGGCGCCAGCCGGAGCGCGAACACGCTCTCTGCGCCGTCCCGGGCGTAGGTCAGGTCGCCGCCCATCCGTCGCGCCAGGCCGCGCGACACCGTGAGACCGAGTCCGACGGAGGCCTGGGGGCGGCCCGACCCGGGGCGGGAAAAGAACGCGTCGAAGAGGCGCTCCACCGCCGGCTCGGGCAACGGGTCGCCATCGTCCCTCACCTCGACCGTGACCGACTCGCCGTTGGGCCGCAGCACCACGCGCACCTGGGGCCCGCCGTGTCGCTGAGCGTTCACGAGCAGGTTGCGCATGACCTGGCGAACCCGGGCCGGGTCGGCCCAGCACCACATCTCACCGGCCGGTCCCTCGACCGGAGTACCGGGGCTGATCGTGGCGACCACGCCCCTGACGTCGGGGCCGATGTCGACCACCGTGCCGTCGACCACCAGGTCTCCCACCCGGTGACGCGCCGCCACGAGGAGGTCGTCGACGATGCCGGCCAGCTCCTCACTCTGCTCGGCGACGATCCCGGCCAGCTCGGCGAGTTCGGCGCGCCCGAAGTCACCGCCGCGATCCCGCATCTCGGTGCTGAGACCGAGGACTGCCGCGAGTGGAGTGCGCAGCTCGTGGCTGACGGCAGCGATCAGCTCGTCCTTGGAGGCCACCAGCTCCTCGAGGCGGCGGGCCGACAGCTTCGCCTCGGTCACGTCGACGAGGGTCGTGACCACCCTTCCCACGTCGAGCGCGCCCAAGCGGCGGGACACCACCGACGCGACGGCGGCTTCGTACGGAGCGCCACGACGCAATCTCCCGCTCAGCGCGACCTCCATCCGGTCGCTGCCGTCCCACACCGACGAGATGTGAGCCTGGAGCCCTGCGGCGAAGCCGGTGGGCAGCAGAGCAGGCTCGATGGGGCCGAGGATCGCCTCCCGGCGAGCGCCGAGGAAGTCGACTGCGGCCTGGTTGACGGCCGAGATCTTGACCAGCCGCATCGTCTCCGCGAGTTCGTCCGGGTTTCGCTCGAAGAAGCGCTCGATGTCGGTTACCCCGCGCTCCCTCAGCTCCTCGAGCCGCTGGGCGACCTGCGTGAGATCGGATTCCCACAAGGGGATCGGGGCGCTCTCGAAAAGGCTCCGGTAGCGATCCTCGCCGGTGGCGGCCTCGGCGCCCATGAAGCGGACGAGCCAGACACCGAAGATGAACGCGATCGCAAGGAGGACGCCGGTGAGCAGCTGGTCGAGCAAGCCCATGTCGCGGTTCCACAAGATGCCGGTCGCGAACACCACCACCGCCTGTGCCGTGACATACGGCGCCGGACGCCTCGTCAGGCGAACGCCGGCGATCGCCACGGCCACGAGGCCCACGGCGGCGGCTCCGATCGACGTCGAGCCGATCAGCGCCACCTGGGCCACGATGGCGGCCTCGATGACCGCCAGCAGCAGCACCGGACGGTAGCGGCGGCGGAGCAGCTGCCAGGCGCCGACGGCGGTGATGGCGGCGGCGGCCGGCAGATGGAGGAACATCTCGGCGCGGGAAGTGGCCACGGCGACCACGAAGAAGACCAGAGCTGTCAGCCCGGCGCCGGCCGCCGCGATGGCGGCGAGGCCCGCGTCGAACGAGTACCTGGTGGAGCGCAGAATGGGTCGGCCCGGCGCCATCTCCCCAACCGGTCGGCGTCATTGCCCATCGGTTAAGCGGTCACGCGGCGTTGCGCCGCCCGGTCCGCCTCCGAGCTACCCCGGAATGGCCGCCCCGGAGAGCAGCGCGACCGCCTCGCTGGCCGTGGGCGCCCACGCATCGGCGCCGAGCCGGCGAGCATGCGCTTCTCCGTCCACTGCGCACCCACCGAGCAGCACCAGCGGCGCGCCTCCGGCGCGGGCGGCCTCGACCGCGGCCGCCACCTCGGGGTCACCGCCGGAGTTGTGGGAGCTGAGCGCGGCGGCCACGAGATTGGCCGCTTCGCCGCACGCCCTCCGCAGCGACTCTGCGGGGCAGTTCGGTCCCAGATCGGCGACGTCGAAACCGGCGCCCCGCAGCATGTCGGCGAGTACACCCAGGCCGAGGCCGTGCAGGTCGCCCGACGGGGCGGCGATGACGACCGTCCCCTTGGTGCGGCCCCGGCGCGAGAAGCGGGGCCCGAGCCGGCCTATGAGGCGGGTGGCAACGGCCGAGGCGCGATGCTCGGCGGCGACGTCGAGATGCCCGC
>CAYGCW010000096.1:0-1358 GCA_964348465.1 uncultured Acidimicrobiia bacterium
CGTCGGTCAGCGCGAGGGCGACGGTGTACGAGTCCGACGGGGTGCCGGTCGGGTCGTCGTCCAGATACTGGTGCGGCACCGAGAAGCTGCCGCTGCTCACCGCCACGGTCTCGTCGAAGGTGCCGTCGCCATCCCAGTCGATGTCGAGGCTGTGGGTGTCGGGCACCCCCGGGTCGAAGTAGGAGCCCTCCAGCGTGGCGATGCCGTCCTCGGCGATCGGCGACGTGATGCTCAGCGAGTCGATGCGCGGCGCTGCGTTGGCCACATCGACGGTCGCCGTGTCGGTGTCCGACAGGGCGCCGGCGTCGGTGACCCGCACCTCGATGGTCACGGTGGTTGGCCCGTCGAGCCCGGCGGCCGAGAAGGTCGGGGCACTGCCGGTCGCGTCGTCGTAGGCTCCGTCGCCGTCGAAGTCCCATTCGTAGGTGAGGCCGGCCGCGGGCTCGTCCGGATCGTTCGACCCGGATGCGTCCAGCGCCACCAGACCGCCCTCGTCGACGGGGTAAGGGCCGCCGGCGTCCGCGGTGGGCGGGCTGTTCGTCACGCACGACGATGTCTGGATCGGGATGCTGATGCTGCGGTACTGCTCGGCGGCCGGCAGGGTCCAGCTCACCACGCCGGTCGATCCACCGGCCGGGAAGCCGGCGTCCGAACCGGCGATGACGAGTCCTTCCTCGTCGCGATTGTCGCCGGGGCCGGTCGTCGTCGACGCCAGGTTGAAGCGCGAAGTGGGAGGCGTCGCCGTGAAGACGCTGTCGGCGTCGTTGATGTCGGCGGCGATGACGTGCAGGACTGTCGTGTCGGCCGGCACGGTGACGATCGGCGCCGTCGGGGTGGAGTTGGTGCCCAGGGTCGACATTTCGCCGCAGATCGGGTCGGTGGGGTGGGCCCCCGAATACCGCAGGATCGCCCCGGCGGCCTGGCGGAGCGTGCCGCCCCACGAGAACGTGACCGGGCCCTCGGAAGCCGAAGTCGCCACCTTGTACCAGGTGTTGAGCTGGCAGCGGATGCCGAGGCCGGGCTCGCTGTCGCAGGTGCCCTGGCCGAAGCCGGCCTGGATCGGCGTCCACCCCGTCGGGGTGACGGTGCTCGGGTTGACGGCCACCCCGAGGACGGCGATCAGCAGATCGCCGCTGCTGCCCGACGGGACATCGACCTGCAGCGAGGCGACGTTGGTGATGGTGTTGGCGGTCTCTACCCCGACGAACGACGGTGGGGCCGCCAGGGCGACCGGGGCAGGCAGCGCCACCAGGAGCCCTGCCACCAACGACGGAACGGCGATCAGCCTCCGCATCGCATCCTCCTCGGGTCCCACCACTTGTGCGGAACGACGATCCTATCGCGCGCGGAGTGTTCAT
>CAYGCW010000096.1:1458-8676 GCA_964348465.1 uncultured Acidimicrobiia bacterium
CAGAACCGAGCCGCCCCGCCTTCGCAGCGCCGGGCGGAACGTGCGACAATCACCATGCGATGCTGTACCTCGACCACGCCGCAACGAGCCCGCTGCGCCCCGGGGCGCGGGCCGCCATGGAGCCGTTCCTCGGGCCCGAGTTCGGCAACCCCTCCGGCGTGCACGCCGCGGCGCGGCGCGCCAAGAACGCCATCGAGGAGGCCAGGGAGCGGGCGGCGGCGCTGCTCGGGGCCGCGCGGCCGTCGGAGATCGTGTTCACCGGGGGCGGCACGGAGTCCGACAACCTCGCGCTCACCGGCGCCGCGCTGGCCGCCGGGAGCCGCGGCGGCGTCGTCACGACAGCCGTCGAGCACGAGGCGGTGCTGGAGACGGCCCGCTTCCTGGGCTCGCTCGGCTGCCGCGTCTCGGTGGTCGGCGTTGACGAGCGCGGCGTCGTGGAACCCGGGGAAGTCGCAGAGGTGGTCGACCGGGACACGGCAGTGGTGTCGGTGATGGCCGCCAACAACGAGACGGGCGCCCGCCAGCCGGTGGCCAAGGTCGCCGACGCGGTGCGGAGCGCCCATCCGGACGTGCTGGTGCACACCGATGCCGTGCAGGCGTTCGTGAGCGAGGAGGTCACCGCCGCCTCGCTGGGAGCCGACCTCATCACCCTCGCTTCGCACAAGTTCGGGGGCCCGAAAGGGGTGGGCTTGCTCTACGTCCGCCACGGCGTAGACCTGGAGCCGGTGCTGCACGGCGGCGGCCAGGAGCTGGGGCGCAGGTCCGGGACCCACAACGTGGCCGGCATCGTGGGCATGGTGGCTGCGATGGAAGCGACGGTCGCCGGGCGCGCCGGGTTCCGGGACCGTGTCGGCGACGCCCGGCACCGGTTCGAGGCGGCCCTGCGAGAGGCGGTACCCGACGTTCGGCCGACCCTCCCCGCCGGCGATCGTCTGGTGCAGCACAGCCACCTGCGCTTCCCTGGTCGCGCCGCCGACACGATGCTGATCCTGCTCGACCAGGCAGGGTTGTGCGCGTCGGCAGGATCCGCATGCCAGAGCGGCGCCGTCGAGGCCTCCCACGTGCTGGCCGCCATGGGTCTCCACGAGCGCGAAGCGGCCGAATGCCTGCGCTTCTCGTTCGGGTGGAACCACAGCCCTGCCGACGGCGAGGCCGCTGCCGCCGCGGTCGCCTCCGTCCTGGAGGCCAGGTGATGAGGGCGCTGGTGGCGATGAGCGGCGGGGTCGACAGCTCGGTGGCGGCCGCGCTGTTGCTGGAACAGGGGCACGAGGTCATCGGCGTGACGCTCAAGCAGTGGCAGGACGCCCGCGGGCGGATGCCGGTGGCGGGGTGTTGCACGGTCGCCGACGCCGAAGACGCCCGTCGGGTCGCGGCCCAGCTCGACGTTCCGTACTACGTGCTCGACTACGTCGACGAGTTCCGTGCGGCGGTGGTCGAGCCGTTCGGCGCGGCCTACCTGGCCGGGCGGACGCCCAACCCGTGCGTCGAGTGCAATCGCTCGGTGCGGTTCCGGGCGCTGCTGGATCGGGCGGCCGAGCTGGGGTGCGATGTGCTGGTGACCGGCCACCACGCCCGGGTGTGCCGGGAAGGAAAGCGGTACCGGTTGCTGTGGGGCACCGACCGCGTCAAGGACCAGTCCTACGTGCTGCACATGCTCGGCCAGGCCGAGCTGGCCCGGGTGCGGTTCCCGGTCGGCGAGATGACGAAGGCCCAGGTGCGGTCGGAAGCGGCCCGGCTCGGCCTGCGCACGGCGACCAAGCCCGACAGCCAGGACATCTGCTTCGTGGCGAGTGGCAACTACCGGGAGTTCCTCCGGGAGCACTTCCCCGCAGCGGCACGGCCCGGCGACGTGGTGGACGGCTCGGGTGAGGTGGTCGGCCGCCACGACGGCACGGCCGGATTCACGATCGGCCAGCGGCGCGGCCTGGGCGTGGCGGCCGGCGAGCGGCGCTATGTGGTGGCCGTCGACGCTCCGGCGGCCACGGTCACGATCGGCGCCCGTGAGGACCTGCTCGTCGACGGCTGTCGCATCGAACGACCAGCCTGGGTGCGCGGCGAGCCGCCGCGCGGGTGTGCCCACGTACAGCTCCGCTACCGGGCCGGTGCAGTGCCGGCGCGCCTCGACGGCGCCGAGGTGTGGTTCGACGAGCCACAGGCGGCGGTCGCCGCGGGCCAAGCGGCGGTGCTGTACGACGGCGACGAAGTTCTCGGCGGAGGCACGATCGCCGAGGCGCTGCGGCGGTGATGCCGCCCGCGCCGGCCGGCAGCCCTCGCCGCGGGACAACGCCGTCCGCGGCGACCGGCGGGCCGACGGCGGGGGCGGTCCGTGTCGCCGGCTGATCCGTCGGCGAGGATCGAGGAGCTGCGGGGCGAGATCCGCCGCCACCTCCACGCCTACCACGTGCTCGATGCGCCCGAGATCTCAGACGCCGAGTACGACGCGCTGTTCCGGGAGCTGGAGGAACTGGAATCCGCCCATCCGGAGCTGATCACTCCCGACTCGCCGACGCAGCGGGTCGGCGCCCCGGCATCGGACCTGTTTGCGCCGGTCGCCCATCGCCAGCAGATGTTCTCGCTGGACAACGCGGTCACCGCCGAGGAGCTGGCCGCCTGGGAGACCCGGCTCGAGCGCCAGCTCGGCCGGCCCCCGGCCGGCTACGTCTGCGAGCTCAAGATCGACGGGCTCGCCGTTTCCCTGACCTACGAGAGGGGGAGGCTGACCAGAGCGGCGACCAGGGGCGACGGCGTCGTCGGCGAGGACGTCACCGGCAACGTGCGCACGATCGGGGCGGTGCCCCTGGTGCTCGCCGGCGATCCGGCCGATGTGATGGAGGTGCGCGGCGAGATCTACATGCCCCTGTCCGCCTTCGAAGAGCTCAACGCTCGCCAGGCCGAGGAAGGCGGCCCGACCTACGTGAACCCCCGGAACACCGCCGCAGGCTCGGTCCGCCAGAAGGACCCGGCGGTCACCGCCGGGCGCAAGCTGTCGATCTGGGTCTTTCAGCTCGGTCACGTCGAGGGCGGGCCTCCCCTTTTCGAGCGGCACTCGGACACGCTGGCTTGGCTGGCGGACCTCGGGCTGCGCACGAACCCGGCCACTGCGGCCGTCGAGTCCATCGAGGAGGTGCACGCCTACGTCGCCGCCGCCGAGGAGCGCCGCCACGCCCACGACTACGAGATCGACGGCGTGGTGATCAAGATCGACTCCCTGGCGGAGCAACGCGAGGTCGGCTTCACGGCGAAGAGCCCTCGTTGGGCGGTCGCGTACAAGTTTCCGCCCGAGGAGAAGACCACCAAGCTCCTGGCGATCGAGGTGAACGTGGGAAGGACGGGGGCCGTAACCCCGTACGCGGTGCTCGATCCGGTGTTCGTCGGCGGGGTCACCGTGGCCAACGCAACCCTGCACAACGAGGACGAGGTCGCTCGTAAGGACGTGCGGGTGGGCGACACAGTCGTCGTGCGCCGGGCCGGTGACGTCATTCCCCAGGTGATGGGGCCGGTCGAGTCGCTGCGATCCGGAGACGAGGTGCCGTGGCGCATGCCCGCCGACTGCCCGTTCTGCGGCAACCCGATCGTGCGGAGGGAGGGTGAGGCCGTTGCCCGCTGCACCGGTGGCTTCGAGTGCGAGGGGCGGCTGAGGGAGTATCTGTCCCACTTCGTGTCCCGGGGAGGCATGGACATCGAGGGGCTCGGATACAAGACCATCGAACTGCTCCTCGGCGAGGGGATGATCTCGGACCCTGCCGACGTCTTCACGCTCGACTTCGATCGGCTGCGCGCGTTCGAAGGGTGGGGGGACACGTCGGTCGACAACCTGCGGGCCGCCATCGACGCCGGCCGCGACCGGCCGCTGGCGCGGCTGCTCACTGCGCTCGGCATCCCGCTGGTGGGGGGCACCGTCGCCCGGATGCTGGCGCGCCGTTTCCGCAGCCTGCCCCGCATGCTCGACGCCTCCGAGGAGGAGCTGGGCGCGATCGAAGGGATCGGGCCCGAGATCGTGCGTTCGGTGCGGGAGTGGGCGGCGGAGCCCGAGAACCGGAAGCTCGTTTCCAAGCTGGCGGCGGCCGGGGTGCGCCTCGGGGACCCCGAGCCCGAAGGGGTCGCGGCGGACCTTCTCGATGGGGTGACGCTCGTCATCACCGGCACCCTCGACACGCTGTCTCGTGAGCAGGCGAAGGAGGCAGTCGAGAACCGGGGTGGCAAGGTGACCGGCTCGGTCTCCAAGAAGACGACCGCGCTCGTGGCGGGCGAGTCGCCGGGCGGCAAGCTCGCCAAAGCCGAGACGCTGGGCGTTCCCGTCATCGACGAGCAGACATTCCTGGCGTTGCTCGAGACAGGGCCGGCCGCGCTGCCCGCCGGGGCGTGAGGCGGCGACCCGAGTAGCCTGGGCGTCGGAGGTCCCGATGCCCGACGTCCAGCTCGACGGCGTTTCCAAGGCGTTCGGAGACGGTCCCCCCATCATCAGCGCCGACCTCGGCATACGGGACGGGGAGTTCCTCGCGCTCCTCGGCCCTTCGGGAAGCGGCAAGACCACCCTCGTCCGGATCATCGCCGGGCTCGACTCGCCCTCTTCGGGGCGCGTGCTCATGGACGGTCGCGACGTCACCGGGCTGCCGCCGGCCCAGAGGGACGTCGCCGTCGTGTTCCAGGAGTGGGCGCTCTACCCGCATCTCACGGCCGGAGGCAACATGGGTTTCCCACTGAAGATCCGCCGCGAGGACGACGAGGCCATCGACGAACGGGTGGGGGAGGTCGCCGAGTCGCTGTCGCTCTCCGGGCTCTTGGAGCGCCGTCCGGTGGAACTGTCGGCGGGCCACCGCCACGGCGTCGCCACGGGCAGGGCGCTCGTGGGAGGGGGCCGGCTGCTGCTGATGGACGAACCGCTTGCCAACCTGGACGCCGCCATGCGCCGCCGGGTGCGCCTCGAGCTGCTGAAGGTGCAGCGCGAGACGGGCACCACCATCGTCTACGCCACCAACGACCAGGAAGAGGCCGTGGCGCTCGCCGACCGGGTGGCGGTGCTGGGCGAGGGCCGGGTGCAGCAGGTGGCGCCGCCGTCGGTCCTGTACGCCCGCCCCGTCAACACGTTCGTGGCCGCGTTCGTCGGGTCGCCGCCGATGAACCTGGTCCGGGCTGCCGTCGTCGCGTCCGGAGGCGGCGCGACGCTGTGGCTGGGCAGCAGGCACATCGATCTGGAGGCGGCGCAGCTGGCCCGCCGGCCCGGGCTGCGTTCCCATTTCGGCGGCGAGGTGCTGGTGGGCATCCGGCCGGAGCATCTGCATTACGGCGGCATCGGCGCCCCCACGTCGGGTGAGCAGCGCATCGGCGGCGAGGTGATCCAGGTGGAGTTCCTCGGATCGTCGCAGCTCGTGCACTTCGTCAACGACGCCGTGGCCGCCGACGGAACCCCGGGAGCGGAGTTCCAGGCGCGCGTCGGCGGCGACGATCCGGTGCGCCTCGGCGCCCACGTGGCGCTGGCCCTCGACGTCGACCGGCTGTGCTTCTTCGACCTGGCCGACGGCTACGAGATCCGGAGCTGAGCTTCGGCTACGGGTCGATACAGAGCGTGCCTTCCAGATCGAAGCCGGCCTTGCCGGCGGCGAGGTTGGCGACGCCCGACCACGTCCAGTGTCCCGACCCGCCGGCGACCACTTCGACGGTGGAGTCGAATGCGGTGAGGGGACCGGTCAGGGGCGTGACGGTCGAGTGCTCGACGATGCTGACCGTCCCTCCCGGGAAGAACCAGTCGAACTCGATGTCGAACGTGTCGGGGCCGGTCGGCGTGAACGACGTCTGCACGAAGCCGACCTTCAGCTTGTCGCCTTCGTAGACCAGCTTCGACTTGCCGGTCAGCGTTTTCCCGAAGTCGAGCTTGGCCGAGCCGGCCAGCTCCGGGCAGTCGTTGGCGCCGGCGCCCGACAACGGGACCAGCGTCAGCGCGCCCACCATGAGGGCGACCAAGGCCCTGCGCATCATGCACCTCCCCATCTATTCCCACGGTGCGTCTCGCGGTGCACCTCGGCGACAGCGTACGCCCGCGCCGCACCGTCGTACAGGCCCATATTCGGACGCGGGCGCCGCCGCCGCTCTTCAGCTCCGGTGGAGCTTGTCGGCAAGGATCACCTCGAGGACCCGCTCCGGCGGCTCGTGGCCGGGAGGGCGGACGATGCGGTGTTCGAGGCGCCCATACAGGCGGGCGGCGATCCGGTCGCGGGCGCGCGGATCGAGAGCGTCGCGGCGCTGGATGAAGGCCCGGATGGCGGCCAGGTCGGACGAGTCGACGGCCGAGAGGTCCCAGCCCGGCGGCGCCGGCACCGGATCCGGCATCTGCGCTTCGGCGCGCCGGCGGAGGCGGCGTCCTGGCCGGCGGCTCTCCCGCACCACGATGGTCCCGGCGGCGAGGTCGCCGAGCCGCTGAGCCTTGTCGTTGGCCGTCGCCGCAACCATGCCCACCAGGTACGCGAACGGCAGGAAGTCGACGAGGCGCAGCAGGTTGCGGATCGTCGAAGCGATCAGGCCGACCGGGGCTCCGCCGACCCTGACCACCCGCAGCCCGACCGCCGCCTTGCCCGGTGTGCGCCCGCCGTTGGCGACCTCGAATGCGATGTCGTACCCGAACACGATGAGGAACACCACCACGGTCGCCACCGTCAGCAGCACCGGAGCGCCGAGCTGCAGGTCGGCCCAGTCGGCGGCGAACGAGACGGCCGCCAGCGCCGCCGCCCGTATGATCGCGTCGATCACGGTCGCCACCCCCCGGGAGCCGACCCCGGCCAGCGGCAGGTCCAGCGTCACGCCTTCCGGGGTCACGATCGTGTGGCGGTCGAGCGACATGGGTGGGATGAAGTTAGAGCAATTCCTCGAGGACCGGGCGGATTCGTGGTCCGAGCTGGAGAAGCTGGTCGGCGACGCCCGGGGCAAGGGCGAACGGCTCGGGCCGGCCGGGCTGCGGCGTCTCGGCGAGCTGTATCGCAGCGCCGCGGCCGACCTGTCGCTGGGCAGGCGGCACTTCCCCGGCGATCCCGCCGTGCGCCGCCTGGAGACGCTCGTGGTGAGGGCGCGGCCCCTCGTGTACGAGGGAGGGCGGCGCCCCGGGTTGCGCGGGTTCGTCTCGAGCGGCTATTGGAGACTCGTCGCCGGCCGCCCTGCGCTGCTGGCGGCTGCCGCCGTGCTGCTGTTCGCGCCGCCCGCCGGCGCTTTCGCATGGGGGCTGAGCGA
>CAYGCW010000097.1:0-8659 GCA_964348465.1 uncultured Acidimicrobiia bacterium
TTGGCCCCACACGTCCTCGAACAGGTTCGCGTACTTCGAGTCCGCCACCTCCTCGCACACCGCCTGCTTCGACGGCATGTTCTGCTCGACCGGGTTCAGGAACGGCCCCAGGGCCTGGTCGGCGGCCGGGTTGCCAAGGCCCTCCCCGGTGGCGCGCCCGTCCCAGAAGTTCCCACCGACGAACTCTTCCCCGTCGAAGTGGAAGACAGGGCTGAACGTCGCGTACGCCGTCGACGGCGGCTTGCGGTCACCAAACCGCTGCGGGACGGCTCCCCGATACACCGCCCCGTGGAGGTTGATGCCTGCGATGCGCCCGGTCCAACCGGCCTCCGGCGTGTGACAGGTGGCGCAGGACACCCACGGCGGATCCGAAATCTTGTCGAAGAACAGCTCCTTGCCCAGCGCCTCCTTGGGCGAGAGCTCCGCGTCGCCCTGCTTGGCGGTGGCAGCCGCGCTCATCATGCCGGCACCGAGTCCCAGCGCCAGCAGTATGACCAACGTGCGCCGGTAACGGAGCTTCCCCAGGGGACCGTGCCTTCTTGATCCTTCCACCACGCGCTCCTCTCCCGATGCATTCGAGTATGAGGGCGCGGCACGTGCCGGGGTAGGGCCCTTCGGCACGGCCGTTCGTCAGGGTTGGTCGGTGCTCCCGCCACCCCCTCGCCGGGCATCCGGCCGCCTCAGCACGCGGGCATCGCTCCTGGCTCTCGGGGATCGCCGAGAAGGCGGTCGGCCCGGGCCCGGCCGAGGTTGAAGCTGCGCCAGCCGCCATCCCGTTGCACGGCGGCGAGCTCGAGCTGGAGCGCCAGCAGCTCGCGGCGGCACTCGTCGAGTTCGTCCAACCGCGCCACCAGCATCGGAACGGCATCGTCGCTCAGCGAGAACGCCGCGTAGGTCGTGTCCAACGGGCGGCTGCCGGCGGCGGCCCGGTCGATGTTGACGCCGGCTATGGCCGCGTCGGGGTTGGCGACGTTGAGCGCCAGCAGCACCGCGACGCCGGCCAGGAACGCCCCGGCCGGGAACGGGCGCCGGTCGCCGCGCAGCACCGTGAAGGCCAGCCACGCCAGCAGAAAAGCCACCCACACCAGCACTGCGAACGCGTACAAGCGCAGCTTGGAAAGCCCGAACTCGTCGACGTAGGCGTCCAGGCGCACCACCGCGCTCGCCAGCACGACCCCGGTCAGCGCCACCAGCGCGTAGAGCAGGCCGACGACGACGCGGGGCCTCTCCGAGCCGGCCGGCAGTGCCCACCAATCCACGGCCAGCGCGACGGCCGTCACCAGCGCCGCCACCACCAGCAGCTCGAAGAACCCCCGCCGCGCGTACTCGGCGTAGGTGAGGCCCCCGGTGTCGGCGACCCTCGCCGCACCGCCGAACAGATAGGCGAGCTGCACCGCCACGAACGCGGCGAACAGCGCCACCAGCGCCCCGACCGCCACCGCTGCTTCCACAGGGCCCAGTGCCCGGTGCCGGATCCCGGACGGCTGGTCCGGCCGGTCGCGGTGCGTCGTCGCGTACCAGCCGAGACCCAGCGCCGACCATGCGAAGAATGCCGCCAGCACCACACCCCAGAAGCCGCCGCGCAGGGACAGCCGCAGCGAGAACGGCCGTCCGATCCAGTCGGCGAACACCGCATCGGCGGACGCGAACAGCGCGGCGAACACGAGGAGCGGCACGGCGGCGACCGCCAGGCCGCGCAGCACCGGTCGGACCGCGGCGGCGATCCCCTCCCACCGGGGCCGCACCTGCCGGGTGGCGGCGGCAAACTCGGCCGGCCCTGCCAGGGTCCCCCCGAGCGTCCGCAACGCAGCGGCCGGGTATTCCGTCAGCGTCACGTCCACCAGGCGCCCCTCGGCGTAGAGGTAGGCGGCTCCGAGCAGCAGGGCGCCGGTGGCGCCGATGTTGGCGACGGCCAGCTCCGGGGCGGCCCGCACGGCCACGAACGCGGCGAACACGGCCGCCAGCGCGGCGAGCGATGCCGCGGCCCGCGACGGCGGCCTTCCCACCAGGGCTCGGCCGCCCAGAACGGCAACCGCGGCCAGGGCGCCGGCGATCGAGAAACCGAGCCCGGGAGGAGCGCCGTTCACGAGGGTGTTGTGGAGCAGCAGCTCCACGACGCCGCCCCCGGCGACGGCGCCTCCGACGAGGCGGGCCGGCCGCAACCCAGGAGGCGCCGGCACCCGCGGTTCGGCCGCTGGATGGTCGAGCGTGGCGGCCATGAGCGGGCAGTCTCCGCAGATCGCCGTCAGCGGGCCACGTCGACCGCGGCGGCGGCGCCCACGAACGCTGCGAACAACCGCAACGCGTCCTGGTGCCGCTCCCCGAGGTATTCCGGGTGCCACTGCACCGCCCACAGCGGCCAGCTCTCGTCCTCCGCCTCCACTGCCTCCACGACGCCGTCGTCGGCTCGGCCCACCTCCCGCAGGCCGGCACCCAACACGTCGATCGCCTGGTGGTGGATCGAGTTGACCATCACCACTTCGGCGCCGAGAGCGTTCGCCACCCGGCACCCCGGCTCGAGAACCACCCGCTGGTGCCGCTCGTAGACGTGCTCGCCGGTGCGCGAGTGCTGCCCGGCGCCCGGGACCTGCGAGGGGATGTCGCGTACCAGCGTGCCTCCCAGCGCCACGTTGAGGACTTGCATGCCCCGGCAGATCGCCAGCGTCGGAATGCGCATCTCAGCGGCCGCACACACCAGCTCGACCTCGAAGCGGTCTCGCTCGGGGTCGATGCCGTACATCGACTCGTGCCACTCGCTGCCGTACGTCTGCGGATCGACGTCGCCCCCACCGCTCAGCACCAGGCCGTCGAGGCGGCCCAGCACTGCCGGCGCCTCGCCGGCGGGTACCGGCGACAGCAGCACGGGGACCCCGCCGGTGGCCGCGACCGCGTCCGGGTAGGCGCGGTTGAGCACGTGATGAGTGCTGACGCCGGCCGAGCTGGGCACGTCGCGCTGCTTGGTCGTGATGCCGACGATGGGCCGCATGGCACCCAGGCTAATGGGATTCGCGGTTTGCGATTGGCGCCGAACCCCGGCAAGCTAGGCCCGACGCCCGCCGGCCGGGTGGGCCCGGGCGTACCGGGGGAGACCGTCCTACCAACGACCAAAGGTCAGGCATGAGCTCGCTGATCAAGAAGCGGCGGAAGAAGATGAGCAAGCACAAGTACCGCAAACGCTTGCGCGCCAACCGCCACAAGCGCAAGAAGTAACCACTCCCCGCCGTGATCTCCGGCAATCCCCGAGAGCTGTTCGAGCTCCCGGAGGATGTCGCATACCTCAACTGCTCGTACCTGTCGCCGAACCTGCGGTCGGTGCGCGCCGCCGGCGAAGCCGGGGTGGGCCGCAAGTCCCGGCCGTGGGAGGTACGTCCCGCGGACTTCTTCGAAGAGTCCGAACGAGCCCGGGCCCTGTTCGCGGCCCTGGTCGGCGGCGACGTCGATGGGGTCGGCATCGTGCCGTCGGTCAGCTACGGCGTCGGGATCGCGGCCGCCAACGTCGAGGTCGGCACCGGCGACCGGATCGTCGTCCTCGAGGACCAGTTTCCGTCCAACTGGTATCCGTGGCGCCACCTGGCCGACCGGGTGGGGGCCGAGCTGGTCACCGTGCCGCGCCCCCGGGACGACGAGTGGACTCCGGGCGTGATCGACGAGATCGAGCGGGGGGCGGCGGTGGTGGCGCTCGGCAACTGTCACTGGACGGACGGCTCCGCCGTCGACCTCGTGGCGGTTGGCAAGGCGGTTCGGGCGGCAGGGGCGGCGCTGGTCGTGGACGCCACTCAATCCGCCGGGGCCTACCCGCTGTCGGTGGCCGACGTGCAGCCGGACTTCCTGGTGGTGGCCGCCTACAAGTGGATGCTCGGCCCCTACAGCCTCGGCTTCGTCTATGCGGCGCCGCACCGCCGTGCCGGGGTGCCTCTCGAATACAACTGGATCACTCGCGAGCACAGCGAGGACTTCGCCGGCCTGGTGGACTACGTGGAGGGTTTCCAGCCCGGGGCGCGGCGCTACGACGTGGGGGAGCGCAGCAACTTCGCGTTGATGCCGATGGCGGTGGCGGCGCTGGACCAGATTCTCGCCTGGGGAGTGCCCGCGATCTCGGACCACGTGGCTGCCCTCACCGACGCGGTTGAGCAAGGCGCCCGGGATCTGGGCCTGGCGCCGGTGCCGGCCGCGGTGCGGCTGCCGCACATCGTCGGCGTGCGCATGCCAGGCGGGGTCCCGCCCGAGCTGGGCGAACGCCTGGCCGCCGCCAAGGTGTACGTCAGCGTGCGCGGCGACTCGATCCGGGTGTCGCCGCACGTCTACAACGACGCTGACGATGTTGCCAGGCTGTTCGAGGTCCTCGCCACCGGCTAGTGCCTGGGCGACCCCCAGCGCAGCCGTCCGGAGTCGTCGTAGCACGGTTCGGACAGCGTCACCGGGTCGGGCTGGCCGGTGTGCTCGGTGTCCCAGGGGGATGGCGTCTTCGCCGGCAGGTTGCCTTCCTCGGCCTTGGCGGTGACCGTGATCGTGGTCATTCCGTCACCCTTGTTGCCACTACTGAGAGTATCGGCAACTGCACCACGTAGCCTTAGCCTGCCCGGCGCCCGGGGTGGTGCAACCGCGGTGGGAGGGTGGTGCCCGACTGGGGGCGGAAGTCCTGCCGGGGAGCGACCTGGCCGCGTGCGTCCCATGGCCGGGCCGACGATAGGCCCCGGCGGCGCCGCGCGGAAGGACCGTAGGCTCGTCGCACCGAGCCGAGGAGGATCGATGGCGGTGGAGTACGAGATCAGGGGAAGCGTGGCGATCATCACCGTCGACCGCCCGGAGCGGCGCAACGCGGTCGACGGCGCCACCGCCACCGCCTTCGGGGAGGCGTGGCGCCGGTTCGCAGCCGACCACGCAGCTGTGGTGGGCGTGCTGGCCGGTGCCGGCGGCCACTTCTCGGCAGGAGCCGACCTCAAGGCCTTCGACCTGGCCGACGGGCCCGGCGGGTTCCTCGGCTTCTCCCGGCTGGAGGTGGACAAACCCACCATCGCCGCCGTGTCCGGCTACTGCGTCGCCGGAGGGCTGGAGATGGCGCTGTGGTGCGACCTGCGGGTGGCGGCCGACGACGCGGTCTTCGGCTGCTTCGAGCGCCGCTGGGGCGTACCCCTGGTCGACGGCGGCACCCAGCGGCTGCCGCTCATCGTCGGTCTCGGGCGGGCGCTCGACCTGATCCTCACGGGCCGGGCTGTCGACGCCGCCGAGGCGCTGACGATGGGCCTGGTGAACCGGGTGGTCCCGGCAGGCCAGGCGTTGGCCGAGGCGGTGGCGCTGGCGGAGACGATCGCCGCCTTCCCGCAGCCGACCGTCCGTTCCGACCGGGCCGCGGTGTATGCGGGTCTCGGGGTGCCTTCCACCGACGGCCTGGCAGCGGAGCGGCGGCTGGGCACCGGCGTCCTGGCCACCGCCGCAGCCGGTGCCAGGCGGTTCGCGTCGGGAGCGGGCCGCCACGGCGCCGGCCTGTAGGCCGTCAGTGATCGTCGCCGATCCAGCGCAGGCCGGCGGGGAGCAGCCACCGGTCGATCAGCAGCCCGTCCTCGGCATCGGCGACCGCTGCCTCCACCCAGATCCCGGCCGGCAGCGGGTGCCCGACGGGTGCCAGGGACCCCGGCTCCACCCGAGCCACCGCCCGGGTGGCCCATGCCGGCCAGGGGGCGAGCGTGGTCGGCGGGTTCGCCTGCGTTCTGGTCGTCGAGGTCGTGGTGGGCGGAGCAGTCGCAGGTGGAGCGGTGGCGGCCGGAGGGAGGGTCGTGGTGGCTGTGGGGCCGGCGGCGCCGCACCCCGCGGCCACGGCCAAGGCACCGCCGATCAGCAGCGTCAGGACGGGTCGCATGTCGCCGGTAATACGACCGAGGGAAGCCAAACGTTCCGCAGGGCGTCAGCTCTGGTCGCGGAGAAACTCCTCGATGTCCTCGATGAGCTGTGCGGATGCGCCCTCGTCGCCGGGAAGGTCGTCGGAGCCGACGGTGGCCTCGGCCTCCAGCCGCTGTACGTACTCGGTCAGGTCGTCGGAGGCCTCCATGGCGGTGGCGACCTTCTCCTCGAACTCGGCGACGACCTCGTCCAGCTCGGCGGTGTCGACCCCGAAGCTGGCGATGCTCGACGTGCGGGCCAGGAGCGCCCGCATCGCCTTCGGGTTGGGGTTGGCGGCCAGGTAGTGCGGCGTCGCCGCCCACAGTGAGATGGCGGGCAGCCCGGCCTCCCGGCAGGCCTCGAGCAGCACCGCGACGATGCCGGTGGGCCCTTCGTAGCGGGACGAGAGCAGGTCGTGGCGGCGCACCAGGTCGGGGTCGGTGGCCACGCCCACGATCGGGACCGGCCGGGTATGGGCGACCTGGCCGATGAATGCGCCCAGCGTCACGACCAGCTCCACGTCGATCTCGGTGAGGACCTGCGCCACCAGCCGGGCGTAGGTCTTCCAGCGCAGGTGCGGCTCATCGCCGAGTACGAGCACCAGGTCGCGGTCGCGGTCGGGCAGCTCGACGGCGAAGCACCGCGTCTCGGGCCAGGTGAGCGACCGGGTGCCGCCCTCCTCGACCTCGACCATGGGCCGCTGTGACTGGAAGTCGAAGAACTCCTCCGACTCGATCACCGCAAACGGCTCCACGTCGTACTGGCCGACCAGGTACGCCACCGCTCCCGACGCCGCGTCGCAGGCGTCGTTCCAACCCTCGAACGCGACGATCGCCGTTGGCCGCCGGAGCTGCGGCTTGGAGAACCGACGGATCGGGTCCATGCCGTCAGGCTAGCGCCCACCGGCCGACCGGTCCGGGGGTCAGCTCAGCCTCTCGCCGAGGAAGTCGATGGTGCGCCTCCACGCGAGCGCGGCCGCCTCGGCGTCGTACACCTCGGAGCGTTCGTCGTTGAAGAACGCATGGTCGGCGCCCTCGTAGACGTGGAATGTCGCCTCGCGGCCCGCCTCCCTGATCTGCTGCTCGATCTGGCGCGCCGATTCGAGGGTGGCCCACGCGTCCTCGCTGCCGTAGTGGCCCAGGAAGTCGGCCTGCGTCTGCGAGAAGTCCGGTTCGACCCCCTCCCACGGCAGCGCCCCGTAGAACGGCACTGCGGCCTTGATCTCCGGCTGCCGGGTGGCCATCCACAGCACCAGGCCGCCACCCATGCAGAAGCCGACGACCCCGACGCCTTCGCCCGTGACGGCGTCGTGGCCCACGAGGAAGTCGACGGCGCCCGACATGTCCCTGGCGGCCCGATCGAGCTGCAGCGCCATCATCAGCTTGCCGGCCTCGTCGGGCTCGTCGGTGGTGGCACCGTGGTAGAAGTCGGGCGCCAGGGCCACGAATCCCTCGGCCGCGAAACGGTCGGCGACGTCCTTGATGTGCGGGACGAGCCCCCACCACTCCTGGATCACCACCACACCCGGCCCGCTGCCCGATGCCGGAACCGCCAGGTATCCCTGGGCCGTCTTGCCGTTCGACGCGAACTCCACCATCTCACCCATCGGTGCATCCTCTCTGCTGCGGTCGGGCGGAGTGTAAGCGAGGCCGCCCCCGGGCTGCCCGGGGGTATGGTCGGCTGATGGATCTCGAGCGGGTCGACGTCGCCGTCAAGGTGGCGGCGGTCGCACTGATGGGGATCGCGGCCGTCGCCTTGCTGGCGGTGGGGCTGATGACGACGCTGTTCGGGCTGGGGTGGGCGAAGCTGGTGGGCTTGGCCGTCCTCGCCGCCGGGGTGGGGCTGTGGGCGGTCACGTTCTGGCTGATCGCCGACCGGCCCAGATCGTGGGCGAGCCCCGAGGATCCTCCCTCCTATCGGCGCCGCCGCTGACCCACCGGTACGCTGGAGCCACATGCTCTGGGAGCGAGTCGAGTTCTGGGCCAAGATGATCGTCCTCCCGATCGCCTTCCTGGCGGCCGCCGGCGGCGTCGTATGGGGCGCCGTCTACCTCTCGATCGGCGACCCGGGCCAGAAGCTGTGGGGGCTGGTCGTGCTGGCGGCGTCGCTGGGCACGTGGATGGTCGGCCTGTGGCTGGCATTCGGCAGGCCGGCCCACTGGTTCGCCCCCGGCGAGAACACCGACTTCGACCCCCGCCGCTGAAGTCGGGGCGGCCCCAGGGCGGCGGCCGTCGATTGGGACCATCGGCGACCGAGTAGGGCCTTGCGTCGGAGCCGGGGCGGGCGCATGCTCTCGTCGCAACAGCTGTTGATCATCTGGACAGAGGGAGGACGTCTCGATGAGGAGGCTCTCGCTTCTAACCGCGGCCGCGCTCGTGGCCGCCGTCGCGTCGCCTGCCGTAGCGGCTCCGCCGCCGGAGGCGCCGGCCGCGCAGACTGCGCACCTCGACTTCGCCGGAAAGGGCGCCATCGCGGTCTGGACCACGTGCCCCAACGAGCCGGGGGCGGGGCTCGAGTGCACCACCACGTTCCTGTCGGCAACGTTCGTGAAGAGGGAAAACCGGACGCCGGTGCGTGCCGCGACGGCGTTGTTCGAGCAGTCCACGATTCGTTTCGAGGAAGGGCTCGAAGTGACCGTGCTGTCGAGCACCTTCGCATCCGGCCCCATCGACCTCGCCGTCGACCGGGCCCTGGGTGGCGCCTCATTCCAGGCCGCGATGGGTTCCCAGACCTGTGCGCCGGTCGGCGGTGAGATCGTCTGCGATGAGGGCACGGCGACGGT
>CAYGCW010000098.1:0-3732 GCA_964348465.1 uncultured Acidimicrobiia bacterium
CTACCGGGCGGGCCGCATCCCAGAGGTGGAGTTCATAGAGGGCTGCGCGTAGCGTCGGTCACCGTTCGGGCCGCGCTCGTGACCCCCCCCGCTCAGCTCGGGTGGGTCGGGTTCGCGGCCGGAGCAGCGACATCGGACTCTGACGGGGCCAGGTGCTGCGAGTCGGGCGCGGCGACGTGGAGCTCGACACGGGTTCCATCGCCCGGTCGCGACGTGACCTGCAGCCGCCCACCCACCATCCCGGCCCGCTCGCGCATTCCGGTGAGGCCCGCGCCGGCCGACGCCTCGACTCGGGGATCGAAGCCCTTGCCTGCGTCCTCCACGATCAACGTCAGGCCGTCCTCCTCGAAGCGCACGGTCACGGCGGCGCGGTCCACCGCCGAGTGACGATCGGCGTTGGCGAGCGCCTCCTGGGCCGTGCGGAAGGCGGCGAGCTCGACCTCGGGGTCGAGCCGGCGCTCGTCGCCCTCCACGCTCAGGTCCACCCGGTTGCCGCGGCGACGGGCGCTGGTCTCCGCGAGGGCCTTGATCGCCGGGACGAGGCCGAGATCGTCGAGCAGGGGCGGGCGGAGTGCCCACACTGCGGAGCGGATGGAGCGGAGGCTCGCCTGCGCCACGTCGCGCAGCTCCGCCGCCGCCTCGGCCGACTCGACGGGATCGATGCCGGGCTCGGCGAGCCGGCCCAGGCCGCGCGCGAGGACGACGATCGATTGGGCGGCCTCGTCATGAAGGTCCCGGGCGATGCGGCGGCGTTCGGCCTCCTGGGCGGCGGTCACCGCTCTCGCATATCGCTCCAGCCCCGACCGCTCCGCCTCCCGCATGCGCAGGTTGTCGAAGGCGACGCCCAGCTCCCCGGCCACCAGAGCCAGCATCGAGCCGTCCTCTCCGCTGATCGTCGCCCCGGAGCAGTCCACCACGAGCAAGCCATACGCCACCTGGCCACTGTCGACCCGGGCGCAGAGGGCGGTCTCCGGGATGGCCCCGTCGAAGGAGAAAGCCCGCGACGCCTCGTGCAGGCGAGCTACTGCATCAGGATGTCCGAGCGCGATTGGATCACCCGGGAGGGCGTCGGCGGGGAAGAAGCCGGCGGCGGCGAACCGGCCGCCGCGCCGCAGCCGGTCGAGAAAGGCGAACAGCAGCCGGTGGGTCTCGTCGTGGTCGGAGAGCACCTCGGTGATGGCGCGCACCGTCGCCAGGCGTCGGCCGGTGGCTTCGGAGCGCCGGCGTAGCTCGGCTTCCCGTTCGGCCATGACGGCGACCAGCACCGCCACCGTGAGCACGATCACGTTCATCAGAGTCTCGCCCACCCACGCGTACCCGGCCGAATGGAAGATGAACAGGTTCGGCGTGCTGAGAGCGGTGGCCCACACGCCGGTGAGGACGCCTCCTTCGACCCCGTACCACAGAGCGGCGAGCACGACCGGGATGACGTTCAGTGCGATCGGCAGGTGCTGCACGGTGGCGCCGAGGGAGCCGAGGTCCGAGTTCGACTCCGCATACTCGAGGACCGTGTGGGTGATCGCGAGTCCGGCCACGAATGCCTGGACGACCCAGAACCTTATGTCCCGGACGTGCAGCGCGGCCTTGCTGGTCCGGAACCACGCCGGGGCCCGCTCCACGGGCCGGGTCGGCCTCACGATTCGTTCTCGAGGTCGATAAGCCCCCGGCGCGAGGCGATGAAGACGGCTTCGGTTCGGGAACCGGCACCGACCTTGCCGAAGATGTTGCTCATGTGAACCTCGATGGTGCGCGGGCTCAGGTCGAGCAGCTCGGCGATCCGCCGGTTGGACAGACCTCGCGCCGCCAGCCGCAGCACCTCCAGCTCGCGCGACGACAGATCCTGGTTGGCGGAAGCCGGCTGGTCCTTGCGCTGCAGCCTCGTGAGTAACGCGGGCGTGACCGCCGGGTCGATGAGCCCGCCGCCGCCGGCGACGGTGCGCACCGCGTAGACGAGGTCGGCGTCGCTGACGTCCTTGAGGAGATAGCCGGAGGCGCCGGCCCGAACCGCTTGCCACACGTACTCGTCCACGTTCTGCACGGTGAGGATGAGCACCGAGACCGACGGGTGGCGGGTCTTGATCAGCCGGGTCGCCTCGACACCGCTGATCCCGGGCATCCCGATGTCGAGGATCGCCACGTCGGGCAGGAGGGCGTCCACCAGCTCCACCGCCGCGGCGCCGTCCGCGGCCTCGCCGACGACGTGGATGTCGGTGCCGCCGTGCTCGAGGATCTCGCGTGTGCCTCGGCGAACGACCGCGTGGTCATCGGCGATCACCACCCGGATCTCGGAGGCGTGTTCTTCAGCGGTCACGATCGCAGACTACCGGTCCGGCCATACGGGTAATCACCTAGATCCTGGACCGTGCTTCTCCGTACCCACTGCCGACTTTCGCCGCCTTCTCGTCGCTGCTGCTGCGCGGAACCATGTTCGCGTCTCACCCAGGAGGGTCGAAGTCCGGGACATCGCCGCCGCCGGTCGAGCCGTCGCCGAGCGAAACGTCGGTCGACGCGGTGGGGGGCCACCGTCCGGCAGTTGCCACCCGCACCCGGCCCACGGATCGGGTCCGCGTTGATGGTTGTCCTCCTGCTCCTGTTCGGCATCGCAGCAGCGTTCTTCGTCGCCGTCGGAGCCATGTCACTTCTCGTGCGCCGGTCCCGGGTCGGGGTAGCCGATCGGGCCGCCCCGCCTGCCACCGAGCCGGAGCCAACAGGGCGGCGTGCCTTCCTGCGGCTGCTCGGCATCGGCGCGGCGAGCGCAGTGCCCGCCGTGTGGCTCCCTGGGATCATGCGCAGCGCGTCCGGCACCGTGCGGACTGCCCAGGCGCCGCCGCGGGGTCCGGGCGGGCGGATCCGCCAGTGGACGATGATCATCGACCTGCGTTATTGCGACGGCTGTCAGAGCCAGGGCACCCCACCGCAGTGCACCACGGCATGTATCGAGGGCCACTTCGCACCCGAGCCGATGGAGTGGATCCAGGTCTTCGAGCAGGAGCTGCCCGGCGGCGGGTCCCAGTTCATCCCCACGCCGTGCCTCCAGTGCCAGAACCCCCCGTGCGTCAACGTGTGCCCGGTCGGCGCAACGTTCGGCACCCCAGAGGGGGTCGTGCTCATCGACCAGGAGCGGTGCATCGGGTGTCGGATCTGCATGGCCGCTTGCCCGTACGACCGCCGGTTCTTCAACTGGGCGGACCCGCCGATCCCTCCGGAGGCGCTGCTCGCGGACTACTCGGCCGACCATCAGGTCCCGGCAACCAAGGGCACCGTGATGAAGTGCGACATGTGTCCGGACCTGGCGAGGGCCGGCACCCTCCCGTACTGCGCCCAAGCGTGCCCCAACAACGCCATCTACTACGGCGATCTGGAAGAGGACATCGCCACCAACGGCCGGGAGGTGGTCTCGGTGGCGCGGTTCCTCAGCGAGAACCAGGCGTACGTGCTCAAGGAGCATCTCGGGACCAAGCCGCGGGTTCACTACGTGCCAGGGCACGGTGAGGCGGTTGGCCGCGACGCCTTCGAGGAGGGCCGGTTGCCAACCGAATGGCCCTGGGTGCGGCGAGTGGAAGGGACGACCCCATGGAGTCGGTGAGCGAGTACCGCGCCCGGCTCGAGGAAGCCACCCTCCAGCCCGTCCTCACCACTTCACGGGGCTACCCGTATCTCATCGGCGGGCTGCTCGCCGTGATCGCCTGGGGCTTCTACGCCTGGGCGGTCCAGCTCGACGACGGGCTTGTC
>CAYGCW010000098.1:3742-8634 GCA_964348465.1 uncultured Acidimicrobiia bacterium
CTTCGTGTTCTTCATCGGGATCAGCCACGCCGGAACGTTGATCTCCGCCATCCTCCGGGTCACCAACGCAGGGTGGCGGGCCCCGATCACCCGCATCGCCGAGTTCATCACCGTTGTCGCCCTCATCTGCGGCGCTGCGATGATCGTCGTCGACATGGGCCGGCCCGAGCGGCTCCTCAACGTCCTCATCCACGGTCGGTGGCAGTCACCGATCCTCTGGGACGTGATGGCGATCTCCACCTACTTGACGGCCAGCCTGGTCTACCTCTACATGCCGATGGTCCCCGACCTCGCCCTCTTCAGGGACCGTCTCGCCGGCCGGGTCAGCCGCTGGCGCAGCCGCCTCTACGAGGTCCTGGCCATCGGCTGGCGCGACCGCCCGGAACAACGGGGACCCTTGCTGCGGGCCATCGGGATCATGATGATCCTCATCATCCCGATCGCGGTCTCGGTGCACACCGTCGTGTCCTGGATCTTCGGCATGACGCTGCGGGTCGGCTGGAACAGCACCATCTTCGGCCTGCTCTTCGTTGCCGGCGCCATCTTCTCCGGAATCGCAACGCTCGTCATCGTGATGGCGGTGCTGCGGAAGGTGTATCACCTCGAGGAGTACATCACCGAGAAGCACTTCGTGAACCTGGGCTACCTGCTGGCGGCCTTCACCTTGATCATGATGTACATCAACGCCTCCGAGTACTTCACGACGGGGTTCAAGCTCGAGGAGGGCGAGGAGTTCCTCTTCCGGCAGCTGTTCCTCGGCCAGTTCGCCGGCCTCTACTGGTTCTATTTCTTCGGCGGGCTGGCACTGCCCGGGCTGTTGGTCCTCTACAAACGGACCCGCACCATCGCCGGCGTCGTGACCGCCGCAGTGCTCGTCGACCTGGCCATGTTCGCCGAGCGCTACTTCATCGTTATCTCGGGGCAGCGGGTGCCGCTGATGCCGTACGAGCCTTTCGACTACGCCCCGACCTGGATCGAGTGGTCGATCTTCGCCGCCGGGGTCGCTTTCTTCGTGTTGCTGATCGCCGTATTCGTGAAGGTATTCCCGATCATGGCCGTCTGGGAGGTGGTCGAAGAGCGGGAACGCACTGGTACCTGATCACGCACCGGCACCGGAGGTGGCATCGTGAAGCGGACCTCGCTCGGCGCCATTGCGGTCGCAGGAGTTCTCGGCGCCGTGCTGGCGATCCCTGCGACGGCCGGCGCCAGTCACCTCGACGTCGAGACCGAAGCTCCGAGTGTCGTTGACCCGGGAGGCGTCGTCGAGGTGCGGATCGTGCTGCGCGACGCCGTGTCGCGGCAGCCGGTGCCGGGAGCCACCGTCGTTGCCACCCGGGAGGCGTCCATCGTCGGCGTCACCGGGCAGGTCGAGCTGGCGACGGCGACCACCGACGAGCTCGGCAACGCGACGGTGCGCTGGCAGCAGCGCTCCGGCGGCGAGGAAGCGGTGGTCGTGGCCTACGCCGGCTCCGGCGAGACCGTGCTGGAGTCGCAGCCGCTCACCGTGCTGACCTCCGGGACGGGCCGGCAGATCGTGCGCGGCACCGCCGGAGTCCGCATTCCGGGCCTGGGCGCCTGGGTGCTCATCGGCGTCATGGCTGCCGTATGGGCGATCATCCAGTTCGCCCTCGTCGGCCCGATCATCGTGGCCCGTCGCTTCGACGAGCAAGCGGAGCCCGAGCCATGAGGCGACCGCCTCGGTTCAACGTGGCGACGCTCGTGTTCGTCGGCGCCCTGGCCGTGGCCGTCACGATCCTGATCATCCTCCTCCGCAACCCGGCGACCCACGCGGACCTCGAGAGCGAGGCCAGATACGATCGCACTCCGCTCGCCTACCTCGACCAGGACTACTCCTACCTCGGCTTCGGCGTGGGCGCCGCGGTCGATGCCGGCTCCGACCCGCACACCGTCGGCCGGATCCTCTACGTGCGGGCTGGGTGCGCCGGATGCCACGGCACGGTCGCCCAGGGGGGGATCGTCGGTGATTCACTCTGGTCCGCCGAGCCGGAGGACATACCTCGTGACTTGCGCGACGGGCCGTCGGGGATGCCGTCGTACCCGGAGGATCTGCTCAGCGACGAGGCGATCGGCCTGATCGTCGGCTTCCTCGCCGCGGCACCGGCGGACGCCGCGGCGATCGGGGTCACGACAACGACGACCACCAGGCCGCCGCCGCCCACGACCGCGGCCACCACCACGACGCTTGCGCCGACGACCACGTTGGCCGGGGACGGCGCCACCACCACGACAACCCAGCCGGCGGGCCCAGAGCCGCTGCTCGTCGAGGCGCCAGTCGCGGCGATCACCGTCGACGGCGATCCGGCGGATTGGGAAGGGATTTCGGGAGTGGAGTTCACCATGGGGCCCATCGTCGGTGAGGAGGCGCCTCCGCGCGATGGCGGTGTGAAGGTCGCCCACGACGACTCGTTCATCTACGTTCTCTTCACCGTCGTCGACGACTTCGAATGGTCCGACATCGACCCGCGCCTCTCCGGCGCCCCGGCGGTCATGTGGCCGATCGACCAGGCGGCGGGGCCGCACATGGGCGGCGAGGATCCGAGCGGATACCCGGCCCTGGGCATGGTGGACGTCTGGTACTGGAGGCTCGAATGTCCCGCAGGTGAGGAGCAGGGCGGCGCCGTCCACGGACCCGGGTCCGGCGACCCCGGAAACGACGGTACGTGCAACCTCGACGACGAGTGGTCCACGGAGCCCGAAGTGCTCGAAGACGACGTCGGCGACGGGGCGGAGAACAGCCTCCTGGGGGTCTTCTCGCACAGCAACCCGGTGCCCAACGGAGAGGGAACCTGGTATTTCGAGTTCCGGCGACCCTTGCAGACCGGAGATCCGCGTGACGCCCAGTTCGTGGTGGGGGAGACGACCCGGCTGGCGCTGGCCTACTGGGACCCTGACGCCGGGCAGAACGGATGGGGACGGAAGGACCACGTGCAGACGTCGGATCTGGGATGGATCAATGTCGTGCTCCTCGAGTGAACCGGGGCATGACCGGAGACGCCGACCGGCAGGAGGCTGGCCTGCAGCCGGGGCCGGTCGGGGCGGAAGGGCCCGGCCGTTCGAGCCGGGTCCTCGATCGCGAGGGCGGGCTGCCGGTGACCCCAGTTGCCCGGGTGAGACAACCGGACGCGAGTCACGGCCGCCCGCCCTCTCCTGACGCCCGAGGCGCCAGCACGCGGGGACCGCCGTCGAAGCGAATCGGCGAGCGCGGTCGCCCGATGTGGGCAAGTCTGGCAGACCGCAGGCTTGGAGTGTCGACGCCTCAGAGCGCCGGCACCTGACGGCAGGATGCGCATCGGCGGGAAATCGCGGCGTGCGTGGCCGCGTGCTCTGGGCCGAGAATCTCGCCGAGGTGCTCGAGGAGCCGGTCGGAGGCCACGGGGCGGCCACACACCTCGCAGGCGCGGGTGGTCCCTTGCACCAGCACCTTCCGCCCCGCGTTCAGCGCGGCCGCATCGACGGTCCTGCGGAGGTGGATCGCGCCGCGGGCAAGCTCGGGGCAGCGGGGGAGGCATTGCTCGCAGCCGGGGCAGGCGGCTGCGTCGAACGACAGAACCACCGTGCCGGCAGCCTCAGTCGCATCCAGCGCACCGGTGGGGCATCCTTGCGCGCAGCGCCCGCACAGCGTGCAGGTGTCCGGGTCGATCGTCACGACTCCCGCCGGCGCCGCGCGGTCCTGCACGTCGGCGTCGGCACGGTCGAAAACGGCAGCAACGGCCGCGAGCACCGCTCGGCCCGAACGGAGCTCGAACGGGTCGGGCAGGGTGGCCTCCGGCCACGGCTCGGGAACCGCTCCCGCCGCCGCCGTGCGCACACGCTCTCCCGACGCATCGACGGCTGCGAGGAACGCGCGCGCAAACTCCACCGTGGCGCGGCCGACGTCGTCGTAGCCGAGCGGGCAGCCGCTCGCCGAGCAGGGGATGAGGGCGGTCGCTCCCGCGCCCATCAGGAGCGGGGCGAGCAGCCATGGCACCGTGACCATCGAGCTGCACGGAACGCGCACGGCGTACCACCACGGCGCCAGGTCCGGCGTGCCGCGCTCGCACGCGTAGGCGATCGCGCGTGGCCGGGTATCTTCGCCGGCGAGCAAGGCGGCCACCTCGGCTGCGATAGCCCCCGGCGTGACCGCCGGGTTCACGATCGCTCCGACGGGGCAGGCCGTCACGCACCGGCCGCAAGGCTCGCACCGGGTCCGGTCGTAGACGATGTGCCCCCCTTCCCGGCGCAGCGCTCCGCGGGGGCAGGCCGCGACGCATGCCTGGCAGCCGTCTGGCGCCCGGCAGAGCGCGTCGGTTATGGCCGGGGCGGCCCGGTACTCCGGTACCAGCGACCGCAACAGCTGACGCCGGCTGACCGCGTCTGGAATCGACAGCTTCGCCTGATGCGGCTCGCTGCCGGCGAACGCGTCGGCGCGCGCCGCCGCCCCGGCGAGAGTGATCTCGAGGCGCCCGTGCTCGGCCGTGGCGGCGACGAGGTCGACGAATTGGATGCCGAGAGGGTCGATACCGGCTTCGCGTGCCGCGGTCTGCATCCGGCCGAGCGAAGACTCGCCGGGGCACACGCCGAGCACCAGCCGGTCGGCTCCAGCGGCCGACTCCGTGACCTGCCCGGGCCGCCGGCACAGGTCGTCGAGGAGTCGGGCTCCATCTGGGAGCTGCGCGGCGGGCGGCAGCCCTCGGTTGCACAGGAGCACGACCGCCGTCAACCGTCCGCTCCTCCGCCGACCGCCAGGGCTGCGATCAGGTCCCGGTCGTGATCGACGAACGCCGCCGCCGCCACCACCAGCGCGCGATAGAACCCGTCGGGAGCCGTGGCGGCGACCCTGGCGGCGAAGAGCGGGAACCAGCGGCCCAGGTGCGATGCCAGGAACGCCTCCT
>CAYGCW010000099.1:0-8283 GCA_964348465.1 uncultured Acidimicrobiia bacterium
GAGCATGTTGGAGGCGTCCATGGCGCCCTCGGCGGCGCCGGCGCCCACGATCGTGTGCATCTCGTCGATGAACGTGATCAGCCGCCCCTCGGCGTGGCGGATCTCGTCGAGCACGGCCTTGAGGCGCTCCTCGAACTCGCCCCGGTACTTGGCGCCGGCGACCATCGCACCGAGGTCGAGGGCCACGATCCGCTTCTCCTTGAGACCCTCGGGCACATCGCGGTCCGCGATGCGCTGTGCGAGCCCCTCGACGATGGCGGTCTTGCCGACACCAGGTTCGCCGATCAGCACCGGGTTGTTCTTCGTGCGGCGGCTGAGCACCTGGATGACGCGTCGGATCTCCTCGTCGCGGCCGATGACCGGGTCGAGCTTGCCGTCGGCGGCGAGCTGCACCAGGTCGCGCCCGTACTGCTCGAGAGCCTGGAACGTCGACTCGGGCTCCTGGCTGGTCACGCGCTGGGAGCCGCGCAGCTCGCGCAGGGCATCGAGCACCTTGTCCCGGGCGGCGCCGGCGTTGCGGAGCAGTTCGCCGACCGGAGTCTTCGAGGCGAGCAAGGCGAGGATCAGGTGCTCGACGGAGATGTAATCGTCCTTGAGCGCGCTCCGCTCGCCGTCGGCGGTCTCCAGCAGCTTCACGAAGTCCGGCGAGAACCCGGCCTCGGCGCCGCCGAACACCTTGGGCTTGTCGGCGAGGCGGGCGTCGAGGCCGCTGCGCAACTGCGCGGGGGAGATCCCGAGCTTGTTGAGCAGCGGGTAGACGATGCCTTCGCTCTGGCCGAGGAGCATCGCGAGGAGGTGTTCGGCCTCGACGTACTGGTGGTTGCGCGACGCGGCGAGATCGCGGGCGCCGAGCACCGCCTGCTGGGATTTCTGGGTGAGCTTGTTGATGTCCATGCTGGTCGAGTCTTTACCTCCGACGGAACAACGTAAACCCTAGCCCATTTATGCCAGAAAATCTAATATGTTGATTATCAACTATCTGGGCCCCGCCGGGGGGCGGTGGTCACGCCGCCAGGGCCCGACCGTCGGCCCAGGCACGCAGGGCGGCCACGTCCTCGGCGCGGGTGACCGAGAGAGGCCGGGTCGCACCGAGCTCGGCGGCCACGTCCGCCGTGGCGAGCGGCCGCCGGGCCGCCAGGGCGCGGTACTGGGCCCCGACCACGGCCGCCTCGATCTCGGCCCCCGAGTACCCGTCGGCGGCGCTCGCCAGCGACTCCAGGTCGAACGCATCCGGATCCAGCCCGCGCCGCTCGAGGTGCAGGGCGAAGATGGCCCGGCGAGCCTCGGCGCCGGGCAGGTCCACGAAGAACACCTCGTCGAAGCGGCCCTTGCGGAGCAGCTCAGGTGGGAGCGCGGCAACCTCGTTGGCCGTGGCCACCATGAAGACCCTCTCGTCGCGCTCCTGCATCCAGTGCAGGAACGTTCCCAGGAGCCGCCGCGACACGCCCCCGTCGCCGGAGCCGCCGGCGGCGAACCCCTTCTCGATCTCGTCGATCCACAGCACCACCGGGGCCATGGCGTCGACGGCGGCGAGCGCCGAGCCGAGCCGGCTCTCGGACTCGCCGACGTACTTGCCGTAGAGGCGGGCCGGGTCGAGGCGGATCAGCGGGAGCGCCCAGCTGCGGGCCAGCGACTTGGCCACCAGCGACTTGCCACAGCCGGGGATGCCGGTGAGCAGGAAGCCGCGAGGGGGGTCGAGGCCGGGTGGCGCGGCTTCCGACTGGAGGGCCAGGCGGCGACGCTCCAGCCACTGCTTGACGCCGTCGAGGCCGCCGACCTCGTCGAGAGTGCCGACGTTCGACTCGACCAGCTCGAGCACGCCGTCGAGGTTGAGCAGCTCGGCCTTGGCTGCCCGCAGCGCCGGGAGGTCCGCCGCGGAGAGGCTGCGGTCGCCCAGGGCCGCTCGCTGGACGAGCCTCTCGGCGTCGCCCAGAGACACCCCGCGCAGGGTGGAGGCCAGCTCTGCGATTCCGTCCTCGTCGAGGTCGCAGGGGATGCCCCGGCGGGTCAGGTCTCGCATCGTCCGCACGACGAGCGTTTCCAGCTCCGCCGCGCTCGGCGGGCGCAGCGTCCACGGCAGTGCCAGCCCGGCCAGCTCCGGCGGGATCACGGGCGCCGGCCCGGTGAGCACCAGGGTCCGGCCCGGGATCGGCTTCTGGGCCAGCTCCTTCACCTGGCGCACCACCACCGGGTCCTCCAGTGCGGCGTGGGCGTCAGCAAACACGTACACCCCGGGCGAGTCCAGAGCATCCACCCAGTCCAGCGCGCGGCGTGGGTCGGCCGTCATGTATTGGGAGTCGAGCCCGTCACGGGCCAGGCCGCGGGCGGCCGACCACGTCCACACCGGCAGCTCCACCTCAGCGGCCGTCCTCCGCACGATGCTCATGAACCGAGTCTCGTCGCGGGTGGTGACGATGATCAGCGGATGGTGCGACGCCAGCAGGACGCGCAGGTCGGCGGTGTTGTCCATCCCATCGACTATCGGCCCGCTCCGGGCGCGGCTGAGCGGAAACGCACCCGCCACAATGGGGGGCATGCCGCGCTACGAGGCCATCCCCCATACCGCCGACACCGGCATCATCGCCTACGGCCAGACGCTGCCGGAACTGTTCGAGAACGCCGCCTACGGCATGTTCGACCTGATGTTCGACCTCACCGCGCTGGCCGGCAGCCGTCGGGACGTCCCGGTGGTCGCCGCCGGGGACTCCGCCGAGGAGCTGCTGGTGGCGTGGCTCGAAGAACTGCTGTACCTGGGCGAGGTGCACAGGCTGGCGTTCGCCGGGTTCACGGTCGACCGGCTCGAGGAGGGGGGCGTGCAGGGAGCGGGGTCCGGCGTGTCGCTCGACGAGGCCGAGCTGCGCGGCCCGCCGGTCAAGGCCGTGACCTGGCATGACCTCGCCGTGGTCGAGATCCCCGCCGGCTGGTGGGCCCGGGTGATCTTCGACGTTTGAGGGAACTCTCAGCCCGTACCGGGGTCAGAGTCCAGGGACGACGCAGCACTGGAAGACTGAAGGAGGAGTGGTGCTGGAGGAATTCAAGGACTTCGCCCTCAAGGGCAACCTTCTCGAGATCGCCGTAGGCCTCGTCCTGGCCCTCGCATTCAAGACGGTGATCGACTCGCTCGTTGCGGACGTGATCAACCAGATCGTCGCCGCCATATTCGGGCAGCCGGACTTCTCGCAGCTCACCATCGATGTGGGCAAGGCGGAGATCTTCTACGGCAACTTCATCAACGCCGTGATCTCGTTCGTGCTCGTGGCGCTGGCCCTGTTCTTCTTCGTGGTCAAGCCGTACAACGCCTACAAGAAGCGCAAGGAGGCCGAGGCCGAGGAAGCCCCCGCCGAGCCGGGCGAGGACGTGCTTCTCCTCAGGGAGATCCGCGACAGCCTGCGGCGCTGACCGAGTCCCGCTCCAACCCGACGAGGGCCCCTTCCCGGGGGCCCTCGTCGCGTCGTACAGTTGCAGCATGGGAATCAAGCGCACCGGCGAGGTCCGCTGGGAACTGGCTGCGGAGGGCGGCATGCGGGTCCCGGGCGTCGTGTTCGCGTCGGAGCGGCTCTTCGCCAAGGCAGAGGAGGACCGGGCCGTCACGCAAGTCGCCAACGTCGCCCACCTCCCCGGCATCAAGACCGCGTCGATGGCGATGCCGGACATCCACTGGGGGTACGGCTTCCCGATCGGCGGTGTCGCTGCGACCGAGGTCGCCGACGGCGGCGTGGTGTCGCCGGGCGGGGTCGGGTTCGACATCTGCTGCGGCGTCCGCTTGCTCGGCTCGTCGTACACGGAGCGGGAGTTCACCACCCGCCGCGGCGACGTGATGGCGCAGCTGGATCGGCGGATCCCTCGAGGGCTCGGCGCCGGGGCGGTGGCGGGCGCCCGACTCGTCGAGGAGGTGCTGGCCCGAGGGGCGGCGGCGGCTCTCGACGGCGGCTACGGGACGCCGCGCGACCTGGACCGCTGCGAAGAGCGGGGAACGTCGGCGGGCGCGCGGCCGGAGGCGGTGAGTCAGAAGGCCCTGACGCGGGGGTCGGGGCAGCTCGGCTCGCTCGGGGCCGGCAACCACTTTCTCGAGGTGCAGGTGGTCGAGCGTGTCGAAGATGCGGCGGCGGCGCAGGCGTTCGGCCTCGCCGAGGGCATGGTGTGCGTGATGATCCACTGCGGCAGCAGGGGCCTCGGCCACCAGACCTGCACCGACCAGCTGCACGCGATGAAGGGCGCCATGGCTGCGCACGGCATCCAGGTGCCGGACCGGCAACTCGCCTGTGTCCCGGTCGACTCGCCGGAGGGGGAGCGCTACCTGGGGGCGATGGCGGCCGCGGCCAACTTCGCATGGGCGAACCGTCATGTGCTCGCCCACGCCGCCCGGGAGGCGTTCGCCGCCGCCTTCGGCGCGGCGACCGGCGACGACTTCATGCCGCTCGTATACGACGTGGCCCACAATCTCGCCAAGCTCGAAGAGCACGAGGTGGGCGGCCGGAGCCGGCTGATGTGCGTCCACCGCAAGGGCGCAACGCGGGCCTTCGCCCCCGGCCACCAGAGCCTCCCCGCCGATCTCCGGTCCGCAGGTCAGCCGGTGCTGGTGCCCGGGAGCATGGGCACGGCGTCCTGGGTGCTGCGCGGGGTCGCGGACAACCCGGCGTTTGCGTCGGCGGCGCACGGAGCGGGCCGGATGATGAGCCGGAAGAAGGCCAAGGCGGCCGCTCCCGGTCGAGAGGTGCGGGCCGACCTCGAGGAACGCGGCATCGCCGTCCGGCCTGGCTCGGTGAAGCTGCTGTCCGAGGAGGCCGACTACGCCTACAAGGACGTCGACGAGGTCGTCGACGTCTGCCGCCGGGCCGGGCTGGCGGCGCCGGTGGCTCGGCTCCGGCCGCTGGGAGTCGTCAAGGGGTGAGGGGGACGGGGAATGCGATGCCTCGCGGCCCGGTTGCACGGCACGACCCCGCTGAGGAGATGCGATGCCGAAGGCCGTCTCGAACGGAGCCGTGCTGGCCGAGAGCGAAGACACCGTCGTCGTGGAGGGCAACCACTACTTCCCGCCGGATTCCGTGAACTGGGACCTGCTGGTGCCCAGCGATCACCGGTCGGTCTGCCCCTGGAAGGGGGTGGCGTCGTACCACGACGCCGTGGTTGACGGCGAGTCCAACCGGGCCGCCGCCTGGGACTACCCCGACCCCAAGCCGGCCGCCGCCGAGATCAAGGACCGGGTGGCGTTTTGGCGCGGCGTGAAGGTCGAGGACACCGGCCGGCGGTCGCCGTTCCGGCGGCTGCGGGGCTGAAGGGCCTCCACCGGGGCCCCGTCGCACGCGACGATCCGCGCTGCCGTCGATGCGATCGGGCGGTCCCGTGAGGCTCCCGCGTCCTCCGGTCCCACCTCGACCGGGACGAGCACCACGACAGCGCGGTCGTCGTCTGTGACGGCGCAGGCATGCCACGACGTCGGCGCTGGTATCGGTCGCGTCCTGCCGCCCATTGAGCCCCGCAACCGAAACGCGCCGGTCAGTCCTCGAGCAGGTGGCGGAGGGTGGGCCGGGGGACGTCGGGGAGCGACGCCCGCGGCGAGGAGACGCGACGCATGCGGCCGGCGCTCCCGGAAGCCCTGGCCTCGGCCTCTCCGAGTAGGCGCCGCAGCCGGCGCACCTGCCGCTGCAGGCGGGCCACCTCCGCCTCGAGCTCGAGCACTCGCCGCACCCCCTCCAGGTTCATCCCCTGCGAGGTCAGCTTCTGGATCAGGCCGAGGCGGCCCAGGTCCTCATCCGAGTAGCGGCGGGTGCCGCCCGGCGTCCGGTACGGGGAGATGAGGCCCTTGCGCTCGTAGATGCGCAGCGTCTGCGGGTGGACGCCCGCCAGCTCGGCGGCCACCGAGATCACGTAGACGGCGCCTTCCGCCTTGCCGGCCATCGTCACGCTCCCAGGTGAGCACGGGGGCTGGGGCGAAGCTGCTCCTGCTCCCGCAGTTTCTCGAGGAGTGCCCGCTCCTCGTCGGTGAGGCTCTCGGGCACGGCCACCTCGACCGTGACCAGGAGGTCGCCCCGCTGGTCGGTGCCGGGCTTGGGGAAGCCGCGGTCCCTGACGCGGAACGTCTTGCCGCCGGTGGTGCCGGCGGGGATCCGGAGGGTCACGGAGCCGTCGAGGCTGGGCACCTGCACCTCGCTGCCGAGCGCCGCCTCGCTGATCGTGATCGGCGCGGTGATGCGCAGGTCGCTGCCGTCCCGCTTGAACAGCGGGTGCTCCGCAACGTGAACGCGGACGTACAAGTCGCCGGGAGGCCCGCCGCTGCTGCCCGGGGCACCCTTGCCGCGCACCCTGATGCGAGCCATGTCGGCGACGCCCGCCGGGATCTTCACCTTGGCCGATGCGCCGCCGCGCTGAACGGTCTTGGTGACGCCGTTGAGGGCCTCGTGGAACGTGAGGTGGAGGTCGGCCTCGATGTCGGAGCCGCGCATGGGGCCGCGCCGGACCCGGCCTCCGATCAAGTCGCTGAGGCCGCCGAAGAACCCGCCCCCGGCGCCTTCGCCGAACAGGTCGGTGAGATCCTCGATGCGGATGTGGGTGGTGCCCGCGGGACCGCCGACGAACGGGCCCATCTCCCTGGTCTCGTCGTACTGGCGTCTCGTTTCGGGGTCGCCGAGGACCGAGTGAGCCTCGTTGATCACCTTGAAGCGGTCCTCGGCCGCCTGGTCACCCGGGTTGTTGTCGGGGTGGTACTGCTGCGCGAGCTTGCGGTACGCCCTGCGGATCTCCTTGTCCGTGGCGTCCTTGCCGACGCCGAGGTCGGCGTAGTAGTCGCGTTCGAGCCACTCCCTACGCATGTTCCACGATCACCAGGGCCGGGCGGATCACCCGGCCGTTGAGCCGATAGCCGCGTCGCAGCTCCTGGGCCACTACCAGGCTTCCTTCGCCCTCGGTGGGGGCCGAGACCGCCTCGTGCACCTCCGGGTCGAACGGCTCGCCCAGGCTGGGCACGACCTCGAGCCCTTCCTTCTTGAGGACGTCGAGGAGCTGGTGGTAGGTACTGCGGATGCCGTCCACCAGCTTCTCTTCCGTCGGGGTCTGCGGCTCGTGGGTGAACGCCGAGTCGAAGCTGTCGAGCACCGGCAGGAGGCCGACCACGACCCGCTGCGCGGCCCGTTCGACGATGTCGGCGCGATCGCGACTGACCCGCTTGCGGTAGTTCTCGAACTCGGCCGCGACCCGCTGGAGGTCGGTCAGGTACTCGCCGGCGTCGCGACGCGATCGGGCCACTTCTCCCAGCAGCAAGCGGCGCGCCTCGGCGGGGTCCGCGGGCAAGTCGAGGCCGAGGTCCGACGGCTCCAGGGTGGCGAGGTCGTCCACCACCTCCTCGGCCTCGAGGATCTCGGCTTCGACGATCTCCGGCTCGAGCAGCTCGCCCTCGAGGGCGTCGCCGTTGTCTGAGGACGCGTTGCGGCTCACGCTCCCTGTCCCTCCGCAGCCTCGCCCTCGTCGACGATCTCGGCCTCGACGACGTCCTCGTCGTCGCCGCCGCCATCGTCGCCGCCGCCGGCGCCGGCCTCGGCGCCGGTTGCAGCCTGCTGGGCGGCCTGCTGGTAGATGCGCTGGCCCACCTCCTGCGATGCCTGCAGCACCTTGTCGGTGGCGGAGCGCAGGTCCTCGACCGAGGCATCCTCCTTGCCGAGCGCTTCACGCAGCTCGGCAAGCGCGGTTTCGATCGAATCCTTCTCCTCAGCCGAGACATGCTCGGCGTGCTCGTTGAGCAGCTTCTCGGTCTGGTATGCGACGTTGTCGGCCTTGTTGCGCTCCTCGGCCAGCTCGCGGCGCTCCCGGTCCTCGTTGGCGTGGGCTTCGGCGTCCTTGACCATCCGGTCGTTCTCGTCCTTGTCGAGGGCGGTGCCGCCGGTGATCGTCATCGCCTGGCTCTTGCCGGTGCCGAGGTCCTTGGCCGATACCGAGACGATGCCGTTGGCGTCGATGTCGAACGTGACCTCGATCTGGGGCACGCCCCGCGGCGCCGGCGGTAGACCGGTGAGGTTGAATCGCCCGAGCGACTTGTTGTATGCGGCCATCTCCCGCTCGCCCTGGAGCACGTGCACCTCCACCTCGGGCTGGCTGTCGGCCGCCGTCGTGAAGATCTCGCTGCGCCTGGTGGGGATCGTGGTGTTGCGGTCGATCATCTTCGTGAACACGCCGCCCTTCGTCTCGATGCCGAGCGTCAGCGGCGTCACGTCGAGCAGCAGGATGTCCTTCACGTCCCCCTTCAGAACGCCGGCCTGGAGGGCCGCGCCCAGCGCCACGACCTCGTCGGGG
>CAYGCW010000099.1:8293-8596 GCA_964348465.1 uncultured Acidimicrobiia bacterium
AAGCAGGCCGGGTACGACGCCATCATCGTTGATCCCAAGAGTAAAAGGCCGGCCGTTGTCATTGATGCGGCCTGTGCAGGCTGTGGCACTTGTGCGGCGGAATGTCCCTTTGACGCCATTGAGATGAACCATTTTACCGACGCCCAGATCCTATCTCAAGTCCATGCCCTCCTTGAGGGCCTGCTCGAACGGTCCCTTGGTCGAGAGGACCAGGTCCTCGGTCATCTTCTGGAACTCGCTGCGCGTGAGCTTCTTCTGAAGGTGCAGCGGGCCCTCCGCCGTGGCGGTGATGAACGGCAGGTT
>CAYGCW010000100.1:0-8577 GCA_964348465.1 uncultured Acidimicrobiia bacterium
CGTCGGGGGTGCCGCAGGCCCGCCCGGCCGGGAACCGGTCGGCAGCGACGACTGCACCACGGAGAGGCACGAGAGGCGCTACTACAATCGATTGCAGAAGCAGCCGCCGCAAGGAGAAAGGACCATGCCGCCACGGGGTGTTTCGGCCGTCTTCGCCTCCGTGGAGGAAGGCACTCGTCGGCGAGACCCGCGCCGCCGGCAGATGATCAGGCCGGGGCGGTGAGCGCGGGGCGCTTCGAGGACGAGCGTCTGATCACCGGCGCCGGGTGCTTCGTCGCAGACCTCATCCCGGAGCGGGCCGCGTGGTGCAGCTTCGTGCGCAGCCCGGTGGCGGCCGGGGCCGTCGAGACCGTCGACCTCGCCGGCACCAGGCAGGCCCCGGGCGTGGTGGCAGCGTACGCCGCGGCCGACCTGGCTCTGCCGGACCTACCCGCCACCCCCGAGTGGGGGTTCACCGCGGCGCCGGGTATGGACCGGCCGGTGCTGGCCCGGGACCGGGTTCGCTTCGTCGGAGAGGCCGTCGCCGTGGTGGTGGCGGAGAGCGCCGTACAGGCCGCGGACGCTGCCGGGCTGGCCTACGTCGACGTCGAACCGGGGCCCGCGGTCGTCACGATGCGTGACGCACTGGACGGGGACGTTCTCGTGTTCCCCGACACCGAGTCCAACGTGGTCGCCGCCGACACGCTGGTCGCAGGTCCCGAGCCGGTCGGCGGCGACCTGGTGGAGAGCACCGTGGTGGTCGACCATCCCCGACTGGCGGCGGCCCCGCTGGAGACGCTGGCCATGCTGGCCGCCCCGGAGGGGGCCGGGATCCGGGTGTGGGTGGGTCACCAGGCCCCGCACCGCATGCGGCGCGACCTCGCCGCCCTGCTCGGTCTCGACGAGGACTCGGTCCGGGTCTCGGTCCCCGACGTCGGCGGCTCCTTTGGGATGAAGCGGTTCTTCCCCGAGTACGCAGCAGTGGCGAAGGCGGCGCTGCAGCTGCAGCGGCCGGTCGCCTGGGTGCAACCGCGCCGCGACCTCTTCCTGGCCGGCACCCAGGGCCGCGCCCAGCGTCACGAGGTCACGCTTTGGGCCGACCACGCCGGCCGTATCAAGCGCGCCCGCTTTCGGCTCACGTCCGACCTGGGCGCTTACCCCCATACGGGGGCGCTGGTCCCCACCTTGTCGCGGCTGGTGGCGACCGGCCTCTACCACATTCCCTGCGTCGAGTTCGAACGCACCGCCGTCGTGACCAACCTGCCCCCGACCGCGCCCTATCGGGGTGCCGGACGACCGGAGGCGGCGCTGGCCATCGAGCGGGCGGTGGATGCCCTGGCCAGGCGCCTGGCAATCGACCCGGCGGAGGTGCGGCACCGCAATCTCGTGACGGAGCTGCCGCATCGCACGGCGCTGGGAGCCCTGCTCGACTCCGGAGACTATCCGGCGGCGCTGGACCGCGCCCTCGAGCTGGTGGACTACGAAGGGGTGCGGAGGGAGCAGGCCGCCCGCCGGGAGCGCGGCGAGCCGCCCATCGGCGTGGGAATCGGCGCCTTCCTGGAGCGGGCCGGCGGAGCTGCGGACTCCAGCGAGTTCGGCTCGGTGGCGGTCGCCGCCGACGGAACACTGGTCGTGCGCACCGGATCGACATCCGCCGGCCAGGGCCACGAAACGGTGTGGCGACGGGTGGTGGCACAGGTCTTCGACGTCGCACCGGAGCGCGTCGATCTCCGCGCCGGGGATACCGCCGAAGTGGCCTCGTCGACCGGCAGCTTCGCCAGCCGGTCGGCGCAGATCGGGGCGTCAGCCGTGTGGCGCAGCGCTCGCGGCGTGCGAGCCACGGCCGCCCGGCTGGCAGCCGAGATGCTGGAGGCCGACGAGGCCGACATCGTCGTCGCCCGGGGAGCCTTCGCCGTGGCGGGCTCGCCGGCCGACCAGGTCACCCTCGCCCAGGTCGCCCGGGAAGCGGCCGCCCGCGGTGTGGCGCTGAGTCACGCCGAGACGTACTCGCCGGGAGCCCAGACCTTCCCGTACGGAGTTCACGTGGCCGTGGTCGAAGTGGACGTCGAGACCGGAGTGGTGACACCGCAACGCCTGGCGGCAGTGGACGACGTGGGTCGCGTGCTCGACGAGGCGATCGTGGAAGGGCAGCTGCACGGCTCGGTGATGCAGGGGCTGGCCGCGGCCATGGCAGAGGAGATGCGCTACGACGACCTCGGCCAGCCACTGACGACGACGCTCCTCGACTATCCGGTCCCGACGGCGATGTCGATGCCGCCACTGGCGTCCGCTCGCCTCGAGCACCCGGCGCCGTCCAATCCGCTCGGAGTGAAGGGCGCCGGTGAGGGAGGGTGCATCGGCATGCCGCCGGCCCTGCTGAACGCCACGGTCGATGCTCTCGCCCCGTACGGCGTCACGGAGCTGCAGATCCCGCTCAGCCCGGGTCAGGTCTGGCAAGCTCTCCACGCCGCCCGCCCGTGAGCGGCGCCGTCTGGGCACTGGCGGCCGGCATCGGGTTCGGCGTCTTCCAGGCGGTCAACCGACGCGCCAACCAGCTCATCGACGCCTACCGGGCCACCTTCGCCCTGCTGCTCGGTGCCATCGCGTTCGTCGGGCTGCTGGCGGTGCTCACCCAGGACGTCGCCGCCGTCGGCGACGCGCCCGCTCGCGCCTTCCTGTCGTTTGCGGCGGCCGGGGTGATCCACTTCTTCTTCGGGTGGACGTTTCTGGCGCTCAGCCAGCAACAGATCGGCGCTGCCCGCACCGGCGTTGCCATCGCGGCGACACCTCTGATCGGGACGATGTTGGCGGCGCTGGTGCTCGACGAGCCGTTGCCGGCGCTGACCCTGGTCGGCGTGCTGGCAGTGGTGCTCGGCATGGTGCTCATCGCGACGCGATTCGGGACCGGCGGACCCGGCCGGACGGCGATTCCCTGGTACGCGCTCGGCTCGGCATTCTCGTGGGGCACCAGCCCGCTGTTCATCCGCTGGGGTCTGGAAGGGCTCGACGAACCCCTCATCGGCGTCACCGTCGGCCTCGGTGCCGCGACGGCGCTCTACGCGCTGGTGCTGCGGCTGGGGATTCCTCGCACCGGCGGCGGATCCCCGCGTCGCGCCGTTCCCTGGATCGCATTGGGAGCAGTGCTCGTCGGATCGGCGATCGCCTCCCAGTGGATCGCCTTCGACCTGATCGAGATCAGCATCGCCATCACTCTGATGCAGATGGCGACCCCGGTGGTGGTGTTCGCGGCTCCGGTGATCGTGGGGACCGAGATGGAGCGCATCACCCTGCGGTTGATGGCAGGCATGGTGGCGGTCGTCGGCGGTTCGGTGCTCGTGGTGCTCACCGGCGGCGGCTGACGGCCGGCGGGACCCGCCGACCCGCTTCCTGCTCCGGCGGAAGCGACTCCCGAGTCTCCTCAGCCGGCGCGCAGCGGACCGATACGGCGCACCTCCACCGGAAAGCCGCCGGCCGCCTTGGGGAGCCGGGACTCCAGCTCCGGCCGGCTTCCGTCGACTCCGACGACGATCACCTCGGTGCCGTTGTCCGCCCGGCCGACTCCGACGGACACCACCCCGGGCATCGCCAGCAGCCGGGACTCGATCTCCCGCTTGGCGGAGGCGATGGTCGGCGCCGCGGAGCCACCGGGGCCGGCCGCAGGGCGAAAGCGCCCGACGAGGGCCCGCCACCACCTCATATCGTCACGGAGAGCGCGCTGAACACGTTCTGGATCCGGTTCATGATCGTGGTGGTGTCGCTACCGGCGAACAGCAGACCCACGAGTTTGTTGTCGTCGTCGAGCACCGCCGAGCCGCTGTCGCCGCCGGCGCTCATCGCCCCGGCCATGAACTGGTCGACGAACGTGGCGATCTGGCCGGGTCCGAACTGCACGTTGGCCGTCACGTCGACCTGGGTCACCTCGCCCGTCGTGAGCCCGGTCGTTCTCCCCATCTTCTTGATCGGAAGACCGAGGACGGCTTCAGAGGAGCCCGCGATGCTGCCCACGTTGAGAATCTCGGGGGACACGTCGCCGGCGCTGAGCGGGCGCGCGATGGCTGCGTCCACCCGGTTCTCCTCCGCCTGGGTCGAAACGGCCTGCAGCCGCGCCGCCCGCCCGAAGGCGGCGGCGATCCGGTTGAGAACGGAAGCTATGCCGTTGGCGATGTTGCACTCGCTTGGCAGACCGGTGATCGAGATCGGGACGAAGTCGGCGAGATCCGCGATGTGGTCGTTGGCGAGCGTGCCGCCGTCGAAGGCACCCGGCTGGAGGATCGGATCGCCGATCGCCGCGGCATTGCTGTTGGCGAGGACATGGTTGTTCGAGAGGATGAAGACCTCATTCCCGCGCTTGACCAGGCAGCCCAGCGTCCCTGCCGTGATGTCAACGTGCCCGATACTGACCCCTCCCGGGGCCGGCCGGTGTCGCTCGGTCGGCGACTGGAGGGCGCGCAGGACGCCCGTCTCGACGACGTCGGTCACGATGCCGTCGATCGTCGTCGGGATCCTGTCCTCGGTGGCGAGCGCTGCGGTCGGCTCCTTGCGGGTGACCGAGCACACGATGCTCAGCGTCCCGGTGCTCGACCCCCCGACCGCCTTGTAGCCGATCCCCGTTGCGACGACGTTGGCACGGCCCAATAGGTCGGCAGACGCTCGCCGGAGGACGGATCGGACCGGCTCCACCTCGTCTGTCATGGTGAGTCGACCTCCCCGGACTCGCTCCCCGTACGTGTTCTCCCCCAACCTATACGCCACGGCGGTCGCAGGAGGACAGCGGTGGTCACCGGCCGGCTGGCGCAGCCCGGCGACGCGCCCCTCCGGGGTCTACAATCGATTGCAGACGAGGTGGGCGGCGAAGGCTGAGCGAATACGACGTCGTGGTGGCGGGGGCCGGGCACAACAGTCTGGTTGGCGCCGCGTACCTCGCCAAGGCCGGGTTCCGGGTGCTCGTCCTGGAAGCGCGGGGCGTGATCGGCGGCGATGCCGCCACCGAAGAGCTGACGCTGCCGGGCTACCTGCACGACTCCTGCTCGACGGCGCACACCCTGCTGCAGTCGAGTCCGACCATCGCCCGCGACGAGCTGCGCCTGGGCGACTACGGCCTCGAGTATCTGCGGCCCGACCCGGTCGTGCACGTGCCCTTGCCGGACGGAACTTCGGTGACGATGTGGCGCGATCTCGACCGCACCGCCGCCGAGTTCGCCCGCTTTTCGAGAAGCGACGCCGACGCGTACCGGGCCATGATCGACGACTACCAGCAAGTGGCCCCGGCATTCAACCAGTGGCGATACACCCCGATCGGCTGGGGCCCGAGCCTCGACGAGCGCCTGTCCGAGTTGCCCGGCGGGCATCGCTGGCAGCGCATTCGCCGGTGGAGTGCGGCCCAGATCCTCCTCGACACCTTCGAGGCGCCCCAGACGCGCGCCTTCATGATGTGGATGGCGATGATGACGATGCAGCCGCCGCAGCGGGCCGGCACCGGACGCCTCGCCTACGCGCTCGCTTTCGGCCGGCAGCGACACTCGTGGGTGGTGCCGATAGGCGGCTCGATGGCCTTGCCGATGGCACTGGGCCGCCTCATCGAGGATCACGGCGGCACGATCCTCACCGGCAAACGGGTGGCGTCGTTGCTGATCGACGGCGGCCGCTGCGTGGGAGTGGAGACCGACGATGGCGATGCGTACCGTTCCGGAAGGGCCGTGCTGTCGACGATCCACATCAAGCACCTCGTCGGCATGGCACCGGCTGCGGTGTGGGGCGAGCAGTACCGATTCGGCGTGGAGACGTGGCGGGCCGGCATCTCGATGTGTGCTGCTCATTACGCCACCACCGAGCCGCCGAAGTTCGACGGCGGGCTGACGCCCCTCGCCTCCGGCACCCCGACCTCGGCCGAACGGGTCCTGCGCGTTGCCGAGGACTTCCAGCGGGGGATCGTCGCCGCCGACGACCCCGTGTTGCTCGTGCTGTGCCCCACCGTCGTCGACCCGAGCCGCGCTCCCGCCGGCAACCACACCCTGAAGGTCGTCGGCATCCAGCCCTACGAGCTGGCGGAGGGCCCTGAGCGCTGGGACGAGCTGATGCCGGAGGTGGCGGCCGCCAATCTCGACCACCTGCGCCGGTACGCTCCCAACGTCACCGCCGACACGATCTTGGCCGCAGCACTGAAGAGTCCGCTCGACCTGGAGCGCATGAACGCGCACAACTGGCACGGCTCGTGCCACGGCGGCGACATGAGCCCGGACCAGTCGGGCACCCTGCGGCCGGCGGCGGGGTGGGCCCAACACCGCACGCCGCTGCCCGGCCTCTACCAGACCGGCGCCACCACCCACCCCGGCGGGTCGGTGTCGGCGGGCCCGGGCCGCAATGCGGCCCAAGTGCTGCTGGCCGACCTGGGCTCCAGCCTGGAGGCGGCGATCGGATGAGCCATCGAAGGCGAGGAGGAACCGATCCATGACGAACTTGGACCCCGAGCACGTGGTGATCACCGAGCCGGTCCCCGGCTCCGACCATCCCGTGCACCTGATGTACGTGGAGACGTGGGACGGCCTGTACGCCCCGATCGGCGTCCGGAAGCCGGCCGGAGACGGCCCGTTCCCGATCGTCCTCCTGGCGTCGGGCAACGGCGGCGGCGGCATGGCCTGGGTCCGCGCTGCGATCGCCAACCGCGGCTACATCATGGACGAGCTGCTCGCCGCCGGCTTCGCCTGCGCCTGGCTCCGTTACCGCACCGAGGTGGAGCTGGGGTACCACGTAGGCGGAAGGCTGGTGCGTGACACCCGCCAGGGCCGTGACCTCTTCAACCGGTCTCCGCTCGAATACGAGGACGAGATCGCAGTCATCGAGTACCTCAAGAGCGTGCCGTGGATCGATCCCGAGCGGGTCGGCATGATCGGCATGAGCCACGGCGGGGAGATGGTGCTCAAGATCGCTTCCGAGTACCACGGGGCCGCGGTCGGCGTCGCCAGCGAGCCGGCCGCCCACGAGTTCCTGGCGCTGACGCCGGACGACACGGCGACCATCAACGTCGAGACCCGGCTCCGCAACATCGAGCACATGCAGATGGCCGAGGTCGACAAGGTCCGCAGGCGCATCGACCACGAAGTCGCCGAGGACCGCATCGCCACCATCCACACGCCGATCCTGGTCATGGGGCGCGAGACCGACCACCTCCAGGGGATCTTCCGCTGCACCTACGAGCTCCTGGCCGAAGCCGGCAAGGATGTCGAATGGGTCTCATACGACCACCCGCTGCACGGCTACGTCTTCCCGGTCCGGGGGCCCGACGGCGATTACGAGGTCGACGACGTCCAGCGGGAAGCGATCGCCGGCGTGATCGGCTACCTGGATCGCCACCTGAGCTGACGGTCGGCGCGTGCAGCCCGGCGCCCTCGATGGAGTGGGCACGCACCCGCAGCTCGCGCTCGGTCGAAGCGGCCCTACCAGCGGTTCCACAGTGGATGGAAGTCGCCGTAGCCGGGGACCGGGCGCCCGGCGGCCACGAACTCGGCGGCGAGCCGGCGCTGGTGCGACGCCGCGCCGGCGAACGTGGCGGGTATGCAGTCGGCGTCGAACAGAGGCAGCTCCGGCGCCGTCCGCTTCACCCAGTTGCAGTAGCCGACGAGCGCGGGCGCCCCGGCGCCGTCGCGCAGGATCGAGGTGATGGCGCCGCCGTCGACGGTGAATGCGACCGGCACCAGCCGGCCGCCCACGCCGACGGCGCGGGCGAAGTCCGACTCGATGCGGGCGTCGCAGGTGACGGTCGCGCCAGCGGTACGGCAGCCGACGACATCGGCGTCGATGACCGCCGTGAAGAAGGCCAGCGCCGCCCGCACCCGGCCGCCTTCTTCGGCCTCCGGAAGGAAGCGAAACGGGAGGCCAGGAAGCGCGAGTGGGCTGGGGGCGTCGGCGACGAGCTGCGTTGCGGCCGCCACATCGCCCGCCGCGAGGTCGTCCCAGAAGGCGAACACGGTCTCTGCGGGGCCGCCGCGAGCCAGGGGCACGGCCTCCGGCTCACTCACCGCCACCTGGACCCGGCCGCTCCCGGGCAGCAGCAAGACGGTGATACCGAGGACCACGGCGGCCGCCAGCGAGACCGTCCGGCGCAGTCGCGGCGCCGGGTCGTGCTCGGCGGAGTCCATGCGCCGAGCATACGCCTCACGTCGCGCCCGGACCCTCGACCTGCCGAACAGCCCTAGTAGCAGCAGACGGCGCCCTGGTATGCGTAGGGGTACATCCGTCTCAGGGGAGGGCGCCGTGAAAGCCGTCATCCAGCATCGCTACGGCACGGAAGAAGTTCTGGAGCTGAGCGACGTCGACATGCCCCGCCTCGGCGACGCCGAGGTGCTGGTCGCGGTGCGGGCTGCGGCACTCCATCCCGGCGACTGGTTCAACACCACCGGTGTTCCGTATGTCCTGAGGGTGCTCGGCGGCGGCCTGCGCGCGCCCCGGAAGCGGATCCCGGGCTTCGACCTGGCCGGCCGTATCGAAGCCGTGGGCAGTGATGTCACCGGGTTCCAGCCCGGCGACGAGGTCTTCGGATCCGGCACCGGCACCTGCGCCGAGTACGTGGCTGCGCCGGCCAGGGCACTCGCGCCGAAGCCC
>CAYGCW010000101.1:0-2181 GCA_964348465.1 uncultured Acidimicrobiia bacterium
ACCGCGGCCCCACGCCCGGCACGGCCAGGAACGGATCCTGGTAGCCGTCGGTCACGGAGAAGACCGCTCCTCCGTCGACCGACACCCACAGGTCGTGGTCGGGGTTCTCGATCAAGTCGGCCTGGAGTTGTTCGACCGACTCGCCGCCCCACTCGAACCCGAACAGCACCGGAGAGCCGCCGGGCACGGCGGCCGGGTCCTGACCCAGGCGGCCGGCGTCATCGAAGACGGCGATATGGATGACCGGCGACCGCTCCGGCCAGTTCATGAACCGGGCGTTCAAGCCGGCATCCGACGCGGCGAACGCCGCTCCCGCCACCACCGCGACCATCGCGAAGGCCACGAGCAACATCATCACTGCGCGGCGCATTGGCACACCTCCCTGCTCAGCCCCCTGCGCATGGTCCCCACTCTCGACCACTTCCCGTGGCTGCGACAGGGGCCGAAAGGCCCTTCCGGGTGCTGCCCCGCCGCGGCTTGTGCAGGAGCGCGTCGGTGGCTCCGGCAAGGCGGCTCGGCCGTGGGCGGGCGGTTGCCGTCACCGTTGCCGGCCAGCCGTGCCACTGTTCCTACACTCGCCTCTCATGGCCCTCGACACCGGTCGATCTCCATCGACAGCCCGCTCGGCGAGGCTCGACGATCCCATCACCCGCTGGCTGCTCATGGTCGCGGCGCTCGTGATCGCGATGGTGGTCGTAGGGGGCTACGTCCGCCTCTCCCGGGCTGGTCTCTCCATCGTCGAGTGGGACGTTGTGACCGGCATCATTCCGCCGATCGGGAACGATGCCTGGGAGCGGTCCTTCGCCGACTACCAGCAGACCCCGGAGTACCGGCTCATCAATCGAGGGATGAGCCTGGCGGACTACCAGAGGATCTTCTACATCGAGTGGACCCACCGGCTGATCGCCCGCATCGCCGGCCTGCTGGTGGTACTCCCGTTGCTCTGGTTCCTGTGGAAGGGGACGCTGAGCTTGCGGTCGTCGTTGCGGTACTGGGCGATCGCCGTCCTCTTCGCAGCCCAGGGGGTCATGGGCTGGGTGATGGTGTCGAGCGGGTTGCGCGACCGTCCGACGGTGAGCCACTTCCGGCTCACGATTCACTTGCTGGCGGCGTTGGCCCTGCTCGGCATCGTGCTGTGGCTCGCCTTCGACCGAATGGACTCCGGGCGGACGTCCGAACCTCGTGCCGGACCTGCCCGTTCGAGCCCGAGCCAGATCCTCGCCTGGATGCTTCTCGGAGCCGTCGTGGTGCAGATCGCCTACGGAGGGCTCGTCGCCGGCTTGAAGGCAGGGTATGTGTCCAATACATGGCCTCTCATGTTCGGTCGACTGGTCCCGCCGGGTCTCCTCACCTCTGAGGACCCGTGGTGGATGAACCTGTTCGAACCGGTCGGCTCCCACTGGATACACCGTTGGCTGGCTTTCGTGGTAGCTGGGATCGCTGTTGCCGTGTTCGTCGTGGTTCGCCGGGATCATGCCGGCAATGATGCGCTCCGGATGGCGACGAATGGGATGCTCATCGGCATCGGGTTGCAGATCGCACTGGGTGTCCTCGTGGTGCTGCTGAGCGTCCCGAAGTACGTGGCGCTCGCCCACCAGGGCATCGGCGTTGGACTGTTCTGTGTCTCGGTTGTGATCGTTCACCGGACCCGTTCGAGATCACGGCGTGGCGTTGTCTCGGTGGCCCCGCAACGGACCTAGCGGCATCGGCGGCGGATCTAGCGACAGTCACCCGGCCGTGGCGACACCGAGGACGACAGCGAGCCGACGGGGTGCGAGACAACGCCTCCCGAGCATCGACGCCATGAGCCTCGCGGGTATCGACACCGAGCTGCATCTGGCTCGCCGAAGTCGCACCCCTCATCTGCTCGATATCGCCCCAGCGGATCAGCCGAGCCGAACGGGACGTCGGCGCTTGGTTACGCGGACTCTCAACTGAAGGCCGCTGTAGGAGCTACGACGAGTGGGCGTTGCTGGACTCGAACCAGCGACCTCTTCCTTGTAAGGGCGAAACAGGGGGTCAAGCGCGATCGGCGGATTCCCGAAATCGTCAATGATTCATTGAGTTTTTCGCTCCCATCAGTTTTCGCGAGTTCCCCTTGTTTCTCATCCTCTTGTGGGGTTTTTGTGGGGTTGGCGGCGCTGGTCGAAGTCCGTCATGCCTGGTGAGGGTGGCATCTCC
>CAYGCW010000101.1:2191-2633 GCA_964348465.1 uncultured Acidimicrobiia bacterium
GACCTCTTCCTTGTAAGGGAAGCGCTCTAGCCAGGCTGAGCTAAACGCCCTCAGGCCCGCGGATGGTACCCCCCGAGGGGCTCCAAGACCGCCTCGCGGCCTTCGTCCCGGCAGCGTTGCTTCCTCGTTGGGCCCATCTGGAGTCCCGTCGGCCTGCCGTACCGCCAACCGGCCCTACCGCAGGCCGGGTGGTCGTCGTACGGTCGCGGTGAGTGCCGGCGCCGCCGGCTCTGGTTGGAGGTGTGCCGTGAAGATCGACATGACCCGGACCTATCCGGTGACCCGCAAGGAATGCTTCGCCGTCCTGATGGACGCCTCCGGATGGCCCGAGTGGGCGCCGTTTCGCGCTACCGACTCGGAGAAGCGGCTCGCCGAGGCGGGCGACACGATGCCGCTCGAGTACCGCTTCTTCGGCATCCCCGTCACGGGCGAAGCCACCCTC
>CAYGCW010000101.1:2695-8176 GCA_964348465.1 uncultured Acidimicrobiia bacterium
TGATCCGGGTCACATTCGCCTTCCCCGGACTGCCGAAGCTCCACGAGACCGCAAAGCTGACCGCCTCCGGTACCAAGGCGGCGATGCTGACGATCGAGGTGGTCGCCGACGAGCCCGAGCACTGGTTCGGGGCCTCGCTGCAACTCATGACGCTGCTGCCGGTGTTGCGGAGGGACATGCGGCTCATGCTCGACCGCCTCCACGACCGACTGCTTCCCGCCGCCCGGACGGCGGCCTGATACAACGGAGAGGAGACGCCATGACCGAACACCGCATCCCCGGCACAATCGGCTGGGTAGACCTCACCACCACCGACCCCGACGGGGCTGCCACCTTCTACGCCGACCTCCTCGGCTGGCACGTCGAGCACACGATGACGCCGCTCGGCGGCTACGCCGTAGGGTGGGCCGACGGCGCCCAGACGGCGGGCATCATGGGGTTGCGGCCGGAGCTGGCAGCCGCCGGAGTCCCGCCCTCGTGGACGCCCTACATCCGGGTAGCCGATCTCGCCGTGACCCTCGACGTCGTCGAGGACGCCGGCGGCAAGCTCAACATGCCGCCGTTCGACGTCCCCGGCGACACCCGGATCGCCATCATCGCCGACCCCACCGGCGCCGTTCTCGGGCTGATGCAGGGGCCGCCCGACCGCGGCCTCCACATCCGCACCGATCCCGGCGCCCTCTGCTGGGCCGAGGTGCTGACCCGCGACGTCCCCGCCACCGAAGAGTTCTACCGGACCCTCTTCGGCTGGGATCCGTCCATCGCTGCGATGGGCACCGGTGTCTACACCACGTTCAAGCTCGGCAAGCTGCACGTCGCGGGGATGTTGGAGATGCCGGACATGGTGCCCGTCGAGGCGCCTTCGCACTGGCTGGCGTACTTCGACGTCCGCGACTGCGACAAGGCTGCCGAGATGGTCCCGGAGCTCGGAGGCAAGGTCGAGGTTCCGCCGACGACCGTGGGGCCAGGCACGTTCGCCGTGGTCGACGACCCGCAAGGAGCGATGTTCGCCGTCTTCGAGACCAAGTACCCATAGGGGCTACGACCGGCAGGGCCCGTTGAGGTATCGGGCCGGAGGCGGAGGCAGGGAGCGCCCCCGGCCCGATTGGCCTAGAACTCGACGGTCTCGCCGACTTCGATGACGGCGGATCCGCCGACGCCGAATCGCTCGGGCACAACCACGTCCTCGTGATCGGGATCGAAGACCCGCAACGACTGCTCGACGAGCACCTTGCTGCCTTGGTAGCTCCCACCGAAGAGGTCCTCTGCGACCGGGCGCGGGTACCAGACGTCGGCGTGCTGGGCTACCAACCAGCCGTCCTCGTCGACGAACTGCACGAAGCGATCCAGCTCCGTGCCAGACGTCAGCACCCAGCCGAACACGAGGTCGAGGTCGTCCTGGCCCACCGCCGCGTAGCTGGTCGCCGGGCCCGCCGCGGTGTGCGCCTCGCCGACCGCGAAACGCTCGACGGCCAGCGCCAGGTCGTTGCGCCACACCGACTCGCGGGCGGGACACCAGCTGGTCGCCACCGCGAACTCCGCCGAGCGCGTGTCCAGCTCCACCGTCTGGAAGCTGTCGTAGGTCCACAGCCAGGCGCTGTTGCCGTCCACCAGGACGTCGCTCACCAGCTCTTCGTGGCCGGGCCGGTACCGGGTGAGCTGGCAGTGGTATCGATCCGAGCCGCCGAAGATACCCTCCGCCTCCCACCGCTCCTGCACCTGCTTGCCGTCCGAGATCACGATCTCCGACATGGCGCGGAACCGGTCGAGACTCTCGTGCGGCAGCGCGAAGCCCTCCGCCTGGGACTGCGGGTTGCGAGGCGGGACCTGGCCGGTCTGCACCTGCCACACCCGCGCCACCATGTGCTCGGCGATGTGGTGGGCTTCTTCTGCGACCCCCACCCCGCCCACGAACACGGCCGCCACCGTGTCGTCGCGGGAGAAGTAGATGATGGTGGCGCCGGTGTCCTCGTCCCCGTCCATCCGCTCCACCACGAACGCATCGCCGGGGAACTCGGGAGCATCATCGATCCGCTCGATGCCGCTGGCGGAGCCGAATGCCTGGCGGACCGACCTCCACTGCTCCTTCTCGTCGGCCAGGCGGGCGGTCGCCTCGGCCTCGCCGCGGAACAGCGACACCTCGGTGCGCACCACCGCGACGGCGGGGCGATCCCCGGCCAGCAGCGTGGCGGTGCCCACCGCGCGGGCCGCCTCCCCGGTCGGGTGCATCACCAGCGTGGTGCGGTAGCCGGTGCGGCGGCCGTCCCTGCCGAGCAGCGCCGCACGGCCGACCTCGTCGAAGGCGTAGCCGACGTCGGCAGCGTTGCCCACCTCCCCGGTCAGCAACGCGTCTGCGGCGAGGTCGGCGTAATCGTCGCCCAGATCGGACGGCATCAGCGTCATGGTGGCCGCTCGCTCCACGTCCGATCCGTAGGTGTACCCGCCGGTCACGTCGTCGGGAAGCGCAGTCAGGTCCACCACCTGCTCGCCTTCGCCATCGCCGTCGCCGTCGCCGCCCTGCCCGGTCTCCTCGCCGCCGTCACCCTCCACCGGAGGCGGCACCGGGATGTCGTTGTAGGCGAGCGGACCGCTCGTGACCTCCTCCGCTGCGCCGCCGCCGCCCCAGCACGCTGCCGTCAGCAGCGCCACGGTGGCCAGCCAGGCAGAGAAGGTGCGCTTGCGCTTCATGGGACGTCTCCGGCGGGTGCGTGGAACCGCCACAAGTGGAATCGGCCCCATCCGGGGCGTCTTGAGAGAGTTTCCCTCGCTGCGCGTTGCCGGGTTTCGAGGCCGCGGCGTTGGGGAATGTTCTGCCCACACTCAGCCAGTCACAGGACAACGGAGGTATCCCACCATGCTGAGCTTCATCCTGTACCTGCTCGTCGTCGGCCTCATCGCCGGCGCGGTCGCCCGCTTCCTCGTCCCCGGCGACGACCCGATGGGCGTGCTGGGCACCATCGTGCTCGGCATCGTCGGCTCGTTCGTGGGTGGCTTCCTCGGTTACGCCCTGTTCGGCGTCGACTTCGAGGAAGGCGCTTTCCAGGCTGCCGGGCTGATCGGCTCCATCATCGGCGCCGTGATCACCCTGCTCCTGTACCGGTTCTTCGGCCGGCGCACCGTCACCGTGTAACGACCGTCGCAACCGCACCACGGACGCCCGCCCTCACCACGGGGGCGGGCGTTGCGCGTGAGGCGACGGCGCCCGTCACGACGAGCCGGCTGCGGAGCCGACAACCCACCCGCGACGCCGAGCCGACGTCGCCGCGCTCGCTCAGATGGGGATCTCGGCGTCGTGAGGCGTCGTGCGGGGGACGTTGGTGACCTGGTTCACCGACCCCGGCGAGGCCTGCACGTTGGTGTTGGTGCACCCGCCCCTGTCGAAGCTCTGGTAGCTGACCTTGAGGCGGTCGGGATGCACGGTGGACCCGTCGGCGAGCTTGGCCGAGAGCTCCGACCAGCGGACCGTGCAGGATCGGGCGCCGCAGTCGTCGAACACCTCGGCCCAGACCACCGGGCTGGTGAGTCCGTTGCCGCCGCCGTGAAGGTCGCGAACCACGGTCGCCTCTCCGTCGGACAGGTCCGTGACCTCCCCCCGCCACCACCCGGGGCGCCCCGGAGTGGGGAAGATCCGCAGCCGGTAGCGGCGGCCGGTCTGCCAGGCGTAGTCCCTGGTGTTCGGAGTGGGCCGGGCACCCGGCAGTGCCGAAACGGTTCCCTCCAGCTCGCCGCCGCCGGAGCGGTAGCCGCCCCAGTTGACGGCGCCGCCCTGCGGATGGCGGTGGTCGTACTGGAGTCCGAGGTGGCCGGCCCCGACCCGCCGGGTGCCGTCCACGAACGACGCCTGGAGCGCCCAGAAGTACTTCCGCCTGCCCTCGGGAGGGGCGACGATCTGGAGCACGGCGGACACCTCCTGGAACGACCGGCCGGGCGGCATCCCCCGCCACCACAGGTGAAACGACGACGCCCCGTTGCGGGACTCCGGCAGGCCCGACGTGCGCTCCTCGGGCGCCGGTCGCGGGGCTCCCGGCCGGAGGGCGCCGCGCAGGATGTCGCGGATGCGCTCGAAGATCGTCACCATGGAAGCTCCCCTCCTGTACGGCGCGAGGGTACTTGACGGGCACCTCGCGGACATCTGCGCCTCCCACTCCCCCGCAAGGGGAACCCGCTAGGAGAAACCTCGCACGGGGAGCTCTCGCTGCAGCCAGTTGTCGTCGGGATAGTGGGCGGTGGCGTCGATGGCATGGATCGTGTAGGCATGGCGGGAGCGGTCGGAGCGGTTGGGCCCGGACCAGTGTGGGAGGAGGCCGTGGATGAGAACCAGCGTTCCCTTCGGGGCCTCCAGCGGGACCAGGCCGGCTTCCGGATAGGGCTCGGGGTCGACCACCTCGAAGTGGGCGCCGCCATCGGAGACCACGTAGCGCTCCTTGAGGCCGAGGTGGTGCCCGCCCGGCAGCGCCCACATGGCGCCGTTCTCGACCGTGGCGTCTTCGAGGGCGAACCAGAAGCCCCGCACCGTGATCGGCTCGGTGTAGAGGAACGTGGCGTCCTGGTGCAGCGTCACCTCGCCGCCGATGCGCGGCTGCTTGAAGATGTACATCGACTGCAGCAGCCGCGGCTCGACGAAGCCGAGGTCGGCTGCGACCGCGGCCAGCTCCGGCGCATGGGAGAACTCCTCGAAGATGGGATCGAGGTCGTGCATGGCGTGGCCGATCTTGTTGACCGCCAGCCGCTTCGGCCGCCGCAACTCCCCGCGCGAGTCGATCGCGCCGTCTTCGAAGAAGCACCAGATCGAGAGCTCCTTGGCCTGGCGCAGCTGCCCCGCCTCGTCGAATGCCTCCTCCTCGAAGAAGAACCGGACCTTGTCGCCCGACGTGAGGAAGTAGTCGTCGCCCGACTGTTGCGGGTCGAGGGTGCTGAACACGGACCGCACCTCGCCGGGGTCGAACGCCGCCACCAGATCGGCTGCGCGTTCCCGCAGCCGGTCGCAGGCCGCGGCGGGAGCGAATCCCTCGATCACCAGGAACCCGTCGCGCTCGAAGGCGTCCCGCTGGCCGGCGGTCAGGTAGCGCAGGTCGCCCATCGCCCTAGCCGCCGGGGACGATCTTGTAGATCACGCCGGCCGTCGTCATCACGTACACCTCGCCGTAGCCGTCGGTGCCGAACGACGTGATCGACCCGAGGCGGCCGATCAGCTCCCGGTCGCCGACTGCGGCGCCGCCCACCACCTCGAAGGCGCGCACCCGGCCCGCGCACAGGTCGCCGTAGAGGTAGGTGCCGTCGAGCGTGGGGATGGCCTCGCCGCGGTACACGTAGCCGCCGATGACCGAGCAGCCGGGGCCGTGGCCGTATTCGAGGAGCGGCAGCGTGTATCGGGCCGGGTCGCAGCCCGCGGTGTAGCAGTGGGCGCCCTCCATGATCGGCCACCCCAGATTGGCACCGCTGCCGGCCGGCAGCGGGCCGCCCGGCGCCGGCGCCAGCACG
>CAYGCW010000101.1:8186-8546 GCA_964348465.1 uncultured Acidimicrobiia bacterium
GTTATGGCCGACGTGACCGATGTAGACGTTGCCGGTGGCCGGATCGATGGAGAAGCGCCACGGGTTGCGAAGCCCGTAGGCCCAGATCTCGGCCCGCCCGTTGCCGCCGTCGAACGGGTTGCCGGCGGGGATGCCGTAGGGCAGCGCGCCGTCGACGTCGATGCGGAGGATCGAGCCAAGCAGGTTGTCGACGTCCTGGGCGGGGCTGGTGCCGTGGCCGCCGTCGCCGAGGGCGATGTAGAGGTGGCCGTCCGGGTCGAAGGCCAGCATCCCGCCGTTGTGGTTGTCGTCGGGCTGATCCACCGTCAGCAACACCCGCTCGCTGGCAGGGTCGGCCCGGTTCGGGTCGGTGGCCGACAC
>CAYGCW010000102.1:0-8312 GCA_964348465.1 uncultured Acidimicrobiia bacterium
GCCGCCGACTTGGTGGCCGTATCGGCCTTGGCATCGGTCTCGGCTGTCTTCGGCTCGGACTCCGTCTTCGGCTTCGCCGTCGACTTCGGCTTCGCCGCCGACTTGGCGTCCCCCTCGGCCTTGGCGGCCTTACCGGCGCCGGGCATGTCGATGTCGACCACCTCGATCTGGGTGTACTTCTGGCGATGACCGCCGCGCCGCCGGTACCCGGTCTTCGCCTTGTACTTGAAGATGTCGACCTTGGGGCCCTGCGAGCCGCCGATCACCTTGGCGACGACCTTGACGTCGGCCAGATCGGCGCGCTTGGACATGACGTTGCCGTCGTCGTCCACGACGAGGAGCGGGGTGAACGTCACCTCGCCGTCGACGCGCAGCCGTTCCACGTCGAGCACGTCGCCGACCTGGACCTTGGCCTGTTTGCCGCCGGTACGGATGATCGCGTACATGGGTGGAGGTCCTTCAAGGGGGATGTTCAGATGTTAGCGGCCCGGCGGCGGCAAGGAAACGGCAGACGGCGGCTGCGAGTCGGGCCGCTACCGGGACGAACCGGCCGCCCGCCGTCGCGGGCGCCGCATCGGCTCGCCGCTCGTTGCGGCCTCCTCGAAGAGCACGATGCCGCGTCCCTCGCACTTGTCGCACACCTCGGAGAACGTCTCGAGGAGGCCGTCCGACACGTTCTTACGCGTCATCTCGACGAGACCCAGATTGGAAACCTCGAAAACCTGCGTCCTGGTCTTGTCCTTGGCGAGGTGCTCCTTGAGCCGCGTGAGCACAGCCCGCCGGTTCGACTCGATCTCCATGTCGATGAAGTCGATCACGATGATGCCGCCGATGTCACGCAGGCGGAGCTGGCGGGCGATCTCCTCGGCCGCCTCGAGGTTGTTCTGGAGCACCGTCTCCTCGAGGTTGGAGTGGCCGACGAACCGTCCGGTGTTGACATCGATGACGTGCAGCGCCTCGGTCGATTCGATCACGATGTGGCCGCCGGAGGGGAGCCACACCTTGCGATCGAGGCCCTTCCGCAATTGGTCCTCGACGTGGAATCGCTCGAATAGCGGCAGTTCGTCCTGGTAATGCCTCACGTTCTTCGCCAGCTCGGGGGTGGTGCGCTCGAGGTAGGCGACGACGCTCCCGTAGGTGTCGGCGTCGTCGATGAGCAGCCGGCGGAAGTCGCGCGTGTAGTGCTCGCGAATGACCCTGATCTCCAGCGGCGGCTCTTCGTGGAGCAGGGCCGGGGCGCTCGCGCCGGCGGCTTTCTCCTGAATGGCGGCCCAGGCCTCCTCGAGACGCGCCACGTCCGCTCGCAAGTCGCTCTCGCTGGCGCCGGCCGCAGCGGTTCGGACGATGACCCCGGCGTCGTCCGGCCGGATGGCGCCGATGACGCGCCGCAAGCGTTCCCGCTCGTCGTCGGGCAGCCGGCGGCTGATGCCACGCATGTCGGAGGAGGGAGCCAGGACCAGGTAGCGGCCCGGGAGGCTGACCTCGTTGGTGAGCCGGGCTCCCTTGTGGCCCATCGCGTCCTTCACGACCTGCACCATGAGGTCGTCGCCTGGTTTGAGCGCCTTCTCGATCCGCGGCCGGCGTTTGCCGAACTCCTCCGGGTCGTACTGGATGTCGCCCGCGTAGAGAACCCCGTTCTTGCCCTCTCCGAAGTCGACGAACGCCGCTTCCATGCCCGGCAGCACGTTGCGCACCTTTCCCAGATAGACGTTGCCGATCAGCGATTGCTTGTCGGAGCGGGCCACGTAGTGCTCGACGAGCACGGGGCCCTCGAGGATGACGATCTGTGTCTGGTGGGGCAGGGTCCGCACCAGCATCTGCTTGCGCTCCGTCTCCGGCGGGGTGACCAGCTCGAGCTGGGGCCGGGGACGCCGCTCGCGAGGCGCTCGCTTCCGAGCGCGCTCCGGGGTGCGGCGCTTCTCCTTAGCCGGGCGCGGCTGCGCTCGCTCGGCTTTACGCTCGGGCTTGGGCTCCGGCGGTTGCGGCCGCGGCCGGACGCGGCGAATCTCCACCGTTGCGCCGCCGACCTTGCGGGTCTTGCGCTCCTCCACGGCCGCGTCGCCCACGCCCTTGCGCACGACGACGGGCCGCTTCCGTCGAAACAATGCCATTCGAAACCTCTTCTCTGCGCCGGCTGCGGGTGGCGGCGGGCGCCGCGGATCGTGATGCTGCTCCTGGCCGAGGTCGCCCGCCCACCGGGGTGCTGGTCGAGGTCGTGGCGACGCCGCATCCGTGGCACACATCGGAGCGCGGCCACGACCCGTGAAGTGGAATGCTGCACATAGGTGCGTTTCCCCGCAGGATCGAGGCGTTTGACGGCCGCGCAGCGACCGTGCCTCCTGAGACTAGCAGCGGCCTCGCTGGTAGCGGATGACCGTCAGAGGCCGGCGATCTCCAGCCGCTCCTGGGGCCGCTCGGCAGGGTCGTAGCACCGGCGGCACCGGCTCTCGTACGCACCCTCGGCGCCCAGCACGACCAAGTCGTCGGAGTCGACGACGCGCTGCGTGAACATCCCGGGCCCGCCGCATCGGTGACAGACCGCCAGGGTCTTGGTCACGTACTCGGCTCTGATCATCAATTCCGGGACCGGCCCGAAGGGCCTGCCGAGGTAATCGAGGTCGAGGCCCGCGGCGATGACGCGCTTGCCACGACCCGCCAGTGTGGCGCACACGTCGACCAGGTCCAGGTCGAAGAACTGCGCCTCATCGATGCCGACCACCACGGTGCCGGGCCGGACGGCGCGGAGGAGCTCCCCGGAGCCGGCGACCGGCTCCGCGGCAACCGACAGACGGCTGTGCGAGACCACCGCCTCGGAGGCAAACCGGTCGTCGAGCGCGGGTTTGAACGTCTGGGCGGGCACGCGGGCCAGGTGGTAGCGGGTGATCCTGCGGATCAGCTCCTCGCTCTTGCCCGAGAACATCGGGCCGGCGATCACCTCGACCCAGCCTTCCTCACCGCGCCAGCGCATGGACGGGGAGACTAGCGAGTCGAACCTTCCCCGGAGCCTGCGGCTCCCGTGACCATCGCCGCCTGATGGGGAGGACCACTACGTCCGCAGGATCTTGCGCTCCCCGGGTACCGGGGATCGCTGCAGCCACAGAGCGTGGACCAGACCCAGGCCCACCGCCATCGACACGAACGCCGATCCGCCGCTGCTCATGAACGGCAGCGGCAGGCCGGTCACCGGCATCAACCCCATCGTCATGCCGACGTTGATGAACACGTGCAGCACCACGAGAGACGCGATGCCGGCCGCCAGCAGCTGGCCGAAGCGACTGTTGGCCACGGCGGAGATCATCAGTAATCGCCACACCACGACCGCGTAGATGAACAACACGAGCGCTCCGCCGACGAAGCCGAGCTGCTCGGCGATCGCCGTGAAGATGAAGTCCGTCGACTGGGCAGGCACGAACGAGAGGTTGGTCTGGTCACCTTCAAACAGCCCTTTGCCGAAGATCTGGCCGCTGCCGATAGTGATCTCGCTCTGATTCTGGTTGTAGTTGGCAGTCTCGGCGTCTGCGCTCTGGTCGAGGAACGCCGTCAGTCGCTGGAGCTGGTAGGTCTTGAGTACGCCCAGGCTCAGCACCACGCCGAGCCCGAGGAACGCCACGATCACGAGGGCGACGAGCTGGCGCATCGTGGTGCCGGCGATGAAGAGCATCGCCAGGCCGACGAATCCGAAGACGATCATCGTGCCCAGGTCCGGCTGCATGAAGATGAGCACCGACGGCAGCCCCACCAGCCCCACCGCCTTGAACACGCGGCTCCAGCGCATGTACCCCTCCTCTACCGGCGCCAGCAGCGCCGCCAGGGCCAGCACGATGGCGGGCTTGGCGAATTCGGAAGGCTGGAGCTGGTATGACCCGATCGCGATCCAGCGCTGGGCCCCCTTGGCGGCATCCCCGATGGGGAAGACCGCCAGCAGCATCAGCACCGCCCCTATGTAGACGAACGGGACCAGGAGCCGCATGGTGCGCTCCTGGATCATCGACGCGGCCACGAACGCGACGGCGCCGATCGCAGCGAAGATGGCCTGGCGGCGCATGTCGAAGGTGGGCGGAAGGCCGAACGCCTCGAGCCGGGCCGCCGAGGCGCTATACACCATCAGCACGCTCAGCGCCGCCAACGCCACCAGTGACGCCGCCAGCACGTAGTCGGGCCGAACCGTGCGCTGTCGGTCCGACCAGGTCGGCCGTGCCTGGGCGAGGGTGGCCATCAGTCCGCCTCCTCGCCTGCCGAGATGTCGTCGGGGACCTCTTGACCGAGCAGCAGGTAGTCGAAGACCTGCCGGGCCGCAGGAGCGGCGATCTTGCCACCGCTGCCGCCGCGGTCGACCACGATCGCCACGACGTATTGCGGGTTGTCGATCGGCGCCACGCCGACGAACCAGGCGGTGTTCACGTCCTCGGACTTGTCGATCTCCGCCGTCCCCGTCTTGCCGCCGATCTGGTTCCTCGTTCGCGCCGGCATGGTTGCGAACGCGCTGCGGGCCGTGCCCGACGGGCCGTTGACGACCCGCCGCAGATCCTCCTTGAGGAACGCCACCGTCTGCGGGCTCAGCTCGTAGATGCTCTCCTCACGCGGCTGGTTGACGAACACCTCGACTCCGTCGGCGTCGACGACCCGGTCCACCACTCGCGGCCGCCACACTGTGCCGCCGTTGACCATCGACGCGTACGCGGACGCCAGCTGGAGGGGCGTGGAAATCACGGCACCCTGGCCGATGACGACGTTCATGACGTCACCGCCCACCCAGGAACCGTCGGCCCGCACCAGGTTGGGGGTCTCCCGTTGGGCCCGCTCGAACCACTCCCGGTCCGGAACGAGTCCCACCTGCTCGAATGGCAGGTCGACGCCGGTCTCCGAGCCGAAGCCCATCCTGCGGGCCCATACCTGAATCTGCGCCTCGTCGTAGAGGTCGCCGCGGGCGCCGCTGCCGCTCCACACGCTGAGCGCAATCGACCAGAAGTACAGATCGCACGACTGCTCCAGCGCCCCGTGGATGTCGATCAGTCCATGGCCGTCCGGTTTCCAGTCGCGGAACACCTGCTGGCTGTTGTCGCCCAGCGCGAACTCGACCTTGCCGGAGCAGAAGAACGAGCCGTCGTGACGGGAAGCGGTGATCTCGGCCGGGAAGATCTCGTCTTCGAGCGCCATCACATAGGCGACCGCTTTGAACGTCGACGCAGGCGGGTAGACGCCCTGGATGGCGAAGTTGTTGAACGCTCCCAGGCTGGTCTGCAGCTCCCACTCGCGCCGGGTGAGGCCGCCCACGAAGTCGCCGGGGTCGTAAGAGGGGATCGACGCCATGGCGAGCACGGCGCCGTCGGTGCCGAGGACCACGCCCGACGCCCGCACCGCCGGCTCGCCCTCCCGGCGGGCGAGGTCGATGCCGTTCTCGAGGGCCTTCTCCAAAGCGCGCTGCGCCTCGCTGTCGAGATTGAGGATGACGGTCCCGCCCGGAAGGGCCCGCTCCCTCCCGACGACACTGAGAATGTTGCGAGCGGCGTCGACGCGGTACTTGACCTTGCCCCGAGCACCACGCAGCAGTTCGTCGTACTCCTTCTCCACACCAAACTTGCCGACGACGTCGTCCGGGCCGACTCCGGGTCGCTCGAGGTCGGTTGCGTCCGGTGCCCCGATGTAGCCCACGACGTGCGCGGCGGTCTTGCCCTCGGGGTAGGTCCGCACCGGTATCTCCTCGATCGAGACGCCGGGGAACTCCTCGGCATGCTCCCGTACGAAGAGGGCAACGGCCTGGGGAACGTCGTCCGCGAGCCGGAAGCGGGCGCCGGACCCCGCTACGTCGAACGAGGCCCGGACCTCCACGTTGGCGAGCCCGAGCAGCGTCGCCAGGCGCTGCATGACCTCCTCCTCGCGCTCCTCGGCGATCAGCGAGCGGTCGACGACGATGGCGCTGGCGGCCGTCGTCCCCGCCAGCAGCACTCCGTTGCGATCCCTGATCTCGCCGCGCGGCGCCTGGCTGTCGACGATCTTGATCTGCTGGCGTCCTGCCTGCACAACGAACTCCTCGCCGCGCGCCACCTGCAGCAGCCACAGTCGGAGGGTGAGCGTCGAGAAGGCCAGCAGAAACACGAGGCCCAGAGCGCCGAGCCGCCAGCCCAGGCGAGCACTCATGGCCGCGCCGCGGCGCCGGACCGGCCGGCGGCGAGAGATATGAGCGGAGCGTGCGATTCGGTCATGAGGAGACCGGCGGCGAGGGTACCGCGCTCCCGTCGTTGCGCCAGCATGCGGTCCTCGTTCACAGCACCGCCCACGTGCGCCGGCGCGGCGTCATCACCCTGCTGATGATGGGGAAGGCCGCCGCCGCCAGCAGCATGTTGTAGAAGGCGGTGAGCAGCAGCTTGCCGATCAGCCCCGCCTGGGACAGCAGCTTCAGGCCGAACAGGGTCCCGAGCAGGAGGAACAGCACCTCTCCGAGGAGCGTCACCACGAACACCAGCAGGAGGTTGAAGGCCGGCGCCTCCTCGGTCCGCTCGCGCACGCGCAGGGTCACGTACGCGGCGGCCGTCATCACCAATGCCCACATGCCGAGCGGGGACGATCCGAGCAGATCGGTCAGCAGGCCCGTGGTGAAGCCGAAGAGCACGGCGGGGTCGGGGTCGAGGTGGCGGGAGCCCGCCAACACCACCAGCAGCGGCAGGCGGGGAACTGCGCCGAACGGCCGCACGTCGACGAACAGGGTGGTCTGGAGGACCACGGCCACGACGGCGATCACGAGGGCGATCGCGGTGTTGCGGGAGCTCACGGTGAAGGCTCCTCGTCTCCGGGGGCGGGCACCTCACCTTCGGGGAGAGTCGCTTCGGTCTCCTCGGGGATTCGCTGTTCCTCGCCGGTGTCCTCGATCGGCTCGTCGCCCGCCGTCGTGAGCAGCACCTTCACGAAGTCCACGCGGGAGAACCCGACCCGGGGCTCGACCGACGTGGCCAGAGTGAAACCCACTTCTGCCTTGGCGTCCTCGAGCACGGTGCCCACCCGCAGCCCGGGCGGGAAGCGGCCGCCGCCGGTCACGAGGAGGTTGCCCTGGCGCAGTTCCTCGCTGGCGCGCGACATCTCGAGCAGCAGCGGACCGTCCCCCTGGCCGGTGACCCAGCCGGCCTCGCCCGTGGCCAGCACGATCACGCCGACGCGCGAGATGGGATCGGTGATGAGGCGAACGGTCGCGCTGTTGGCGTTCACGGGCTGGACGATCCGGCCGACCAGGCCGCGCTCGTCGACGACGGCCATACCTTCGACGATGCCGTCGGCGGAGCCCTTGTCGATGCGACGGATCAAGTCGAAGTCGGACGGCCCCACTGCGAACACCCTGGCCGTCACCGAGTCGATGCCCTCCGGCGTGGCGAGGCCGTGGATGGCCTCCAGCTCGGCCAGCCGGGCGATCTGCTGGGCGTTCTCGTCGAGGGCCTGCTGGAGCGACTCCACCTCCACCCGGAGGCGTTCATTCTCACGGCGCAGCGCCGCCAGGTTGGCGAGGCCATCGAAGAACCCGACGATGGGGCGGGTGACGGCCGTGCTGACCTTCTGGACCGGGCTGGCAACGGCTTGAACGACGCTCCGGAACCCACCGGCCAGGCCGCCCCCGGCAGCCCGCACATCGATGGTGGTGAGCACGAACGACACCACGATCAGCCCGACGAACAGGACGGTGGTCCGCTCGAAGCGTCTGTAGCTCAGCATCGACGTCCTCCCGCCCGGCCCTGGTCAGGGCCGGGGACGACTGTCAGGGCCGGGCGCTCGACACCAGCACGCCGTGGAGCACGTCGAACTCCTCCAGGCACTGGCCCGACCCAAGCACGACCGACTGGAGCGGACGGTCGGCGGTGACGATGGGCATCCCGGTTTCGTTGGCGAGCCGCACGTCGAGACCGTGCAGGAGCGCTCCGCCGCCGGTGATGACGATACCGCGCTCCATGATGTCCGCCGCCAGCTCGGGCGGCGTCTTGTCCAGGGTGAACTTCACGGCGTCGACGATCGCCTCGATCGGCTCCTCCAGCGCCTCCCGCAGTTCCTGGCTCGAGAGCACGATGGTCTTGGGCAGGCCGCTGATGAGGTCGCGACCCCTGACCTCGGCCGCCGGCTCCTCGGGCAGCGGCCATGCCGACCCGATCGCCATCTTGACCTGCTCGGCGGTGCGTTCGCCGAGCATCACGTTGAACTCCTTCTTGACCCACTGGATGATCGCCTCGTCCAGCTCGTCGCCGCCGATGCGGATGCTCTTGGATACGACGATTCCTCCGAGCGAGATCACCGCCACCTCGGTGGTGCCGCCGCCGATGTCCACGACCATGGAG
>CAYGCW010000102.1:8322-8531 GCA_964348465.1 uncultured Acidimicrobiia bacterium
CGTGCCGATCGCCGCCGCCATCGGCTCCTCGATCGTGTACGCCTTGCGAGCCCCGGCGTGGTAGGCCGCCTCTTCGACGGCACGCCGCTCGACCCCGGTGATGCCGGATGGAACGCAGATGACGATGCGCGGCCGGGCCCAGCGGCGGCGATGGACCTTCTGGATGAAGTAGCGGAGCATCTTCTCGGTGATGTCGAAGTCGGCGATCA
>CAYGCW010000103.1:0-8511 GCA_964348465.1 uncultured Acidimicrobiia bacterium
GGTTGATCCGGTCCCGCACCGCCGCGTCCCGGGGATCGGCGAGGATGCTGCGGGCGCCCAGCGCCCGGGGGCCGAACTCCATCCGGCCCTGGAACCACCCGATGACGTCGCCGGCGTCGAGGCGGTCGACGGCCTCGTCGATCAGGCCCCGTTCGGAGCGGCGCCCGGCGCCGAGCCCCGCCGCCGCCAGGACCGAAGCGACCTCGTCGTCGTCGTAACCCGGGCCGAGATACGCGTGGCGCAACGGGCCGGGGTGCGGGCGCCGGCCGATGCGGCGGTGGTGGGCGAGCGCAGCGGCCCCCATACACCCGCCGGCGTCTCCCGCCGCAGGCGGCACGAACAGGCGCTCGAATGGGCCCTCGCGGCGGAGCCGGCCGTTGGCGACGGCGTTCAGGGCCACGCCGCCGGCGATGCACAGGTTCGGGGAGCCGACCCGGCCCGCCAAGTAGCGGGCCTTGGCGAGCAGCATGTCCTCGAGGACCTCCTGGGCGCTGCAGGCAACGTCGGCGTGGAATTGGGTGAGGGTCTCGGCCGGACGACGCGGGGGCGCCCCGAGCAGGTCGGCGAGCGCAGCCGAGTACATCGTCGGGCCGTCGCGGAAGCCGAAGTAGCGCAGGTCAAGCGTGAACCGCCCTCCGGCCCCCGGGCGGACGACCCGCCGCATCTCGGCGGCGAAGCGAGGCTCGCCGTAGGGCGCCAGGCCCATCATCTTGTACTCGCCGCCGTTGACGCGGAACCCGAGGTACGCGGTGATGGTCGCGTAGAAGAGGCCCAGTGAGTCGGGGAACCGGACCTCCTCGAACACCTCTATGCCGGCGTCGCCGGCGGCACCGTAGGTGGCCGTGGCCCACTCCCCGACCCCGTCGACGGTCAGCACTGCGGCGTCTTCGAATCCCGAGAAGTAGAAGGCGCTGGCCGCGTGGGACAGGTGGTGCGGGAAGAACTCAACGGGGCCCTGGAACCCGAGATAGTCGCGGATCGCTGCCGCCGGGGGCCCCGGATCCTGCGCGGGCGTGCCCTCGCCGGTGCCGGGGACCGCCACCCGGCGCTGGCGCTGCGCCTTCGGCTCCGGCAGTTCGTAGTACGCGACACAGTCGACATCGGCCGGCGACAAGCCGGCCTCCTCCAGACAGAACCGGTACGCGTTCACCGGCAGCCGGGGATCGTGCTTGACGCGGGTGAAACGCTCCTCGGCAGCCGCCGCAACGACCTCGCCGTCTTGCATCAAGCAAGCCGCCGACTCGTGGAAGAAGGCCGAGATGCCGACGATGTTCACGACCCGGAACGATAGGGCCGACGACCAGAGAGTAGGTTGGGCGCCGCGGCGGCAGAAAGGGGACGCGTCGTGGCAAACGGTTCGGTGGAGGGATCAGTCAGGGACATCAGGAACGGCATGCCGATCGGCGGTGCCTCGATCGAGGCCAAAGGAACGGAAGGAACCGCCGGAAGCGCCGCGTCCGGCTCGGACGGCGAATGGGGGCCCATCGGTCTCCCGGCGGGAACCTACGACATCACGGTTACGAAAGGCGGCTACGACCCGGGCGACTACCCCGGCATCGTCGTCATCGACGACACGCCGACGAGCCTGCTGTTCACCCTCCATCCTGCTGACTACTCGTAGCGCCAGGCCGCGCACCGACCCATCGCGCTTTCGAAGCGCGTAGATTGCCCGGTTAGCAACAACTGGAGGGTCGATGACCGCCCGCACCTGGAGCGCCGATGAGCTCGTCGAGCGGATCTATGCGTCGTGCCTGGCTGCGTTCGACGTTCACGCCATGTACCTCGGTGTTCGCCTCGGCTACTACGGGGCGCTGGCAGTCGAGGGCCCGGCCACGCCGCCGGAGCTGGCCCATCGCACCGGCACCGCCGAGCGTTATGCGCGGGAGTGGCTCGAGCAGCAGGTGGTCACCGGACTGCTGGTCGTCGACAACCCGGAGGCTGCGCCGGACGATCGGAGCTACTCGCTGCCGCCCGGCTACGCCGAAGTGCTGACCGACCGGGACAGCCTCAACTTCGTAGCGCCGACCGCGGTGCAGGTGGCTGCGGCCGGCCGCCAGCTCGCCGCCGTGGCCGAGGCGTTCCGTTCCGGAGGAGGGGTGGCGTGGGCCAGGTACGGCGACGACATGCGGTGGGCGCAGGGCGAGATGAACCGGCAGGTGTTCCTCAACGTGCTGGGCGAGCGATGGCTGCCGCAGATCCCCGACGTGCACGCCCGCCTCTCCCGGGACGGCGCCAGGGTGGCCGACATCGGATGCGGATACGGGTGGTCGGCCATCGGCATCGGGCGCGCCTACCGCAAGGCCATGGTCGACGGCTACGACGTCGATGAGCCATCCATCGAGATGGCTCGCAAGAACGCCGCGGAGATGGGCGTCGAGCGCAACGTGTCGTTCCACGTGGCAGAAGCGTCGGCCCTGGGGGGTGGCGGCCGCTACGACCTGGCGATCGCCCTCGAGTGCATTCACGACATGGGCGACCCGGTGAGCGTGCTGGCGGCGATGCGGCAGCTCACCGAGCCCGACGGAGCGGTGCTGGTCGTCGACGAGGCGGCCGCCGACCGATTCGCGCCCGACGGGGACGACCTCGAGCGCCTCCTCTACGGCTTCAGCATCACCACCTGCCTTCCGGACGGCATGTCGCACCCGGCGTCGGTCGGTACCGGCGCCGTGATGCGCACGGAGACGCTGGCACGCTACGCGGAGGCGGCCGGCTTCAGCAGCGTCGAGGTGCTCCCGATCGCGCACGAGCAGTTCCGCGTCTACCGGCTCCACCCCTGACGGCTACCCGGAGCCGCCTTCGACGAGGAAGGTGTTGATGATCTCGTCGGCGGCGTCGAAGTCACGTTCGTCGACGATCAGGATCTGGACGAGGATCGTGAACGAACCGTCGGCAGGCTCGGCCGCCACGACGAGGAACGAGCTCCCCTCGGCGCCGCACTCCTCCCAGTCGTCGAACTTGCCGACGTAGACGCCGTCGTCGTAGTCGAGCCGATCGATGTACACGCAGTCGCCGGAGAAGTCCAGAGCGTCGAGCAGCTCGCCGCCGGCGACGTCGAGCTGGTCGGAAGCCGCCAGAAACACCCCGGGCGTGCCCCATTCCGCTTCGAAGGCAGCCAGATCAGGCGATGCGCTCAGCGCCGGGCCCACGAACTCCCCTCCCAGGCTCCACTCGACGCCGCGCACGTCCGACCATTCGGCGGGGACGGACACGGTGATGACACCGGAATCGTCGGTGATCTGCACGTAGGATTCGTAGGGAGGAGGCGCGGCGCCGCCCTCGTCCGGCGTAGGCGCGGCACCGTCGTCGAGCTGGGTTGCGAACGAGAACACGGGCTCCAGAACACGGCCGTTGAGCTGGCCTTCCAGGACCTCGTCCGTGGCGAAGCGGTACACCTCGATGTCGAGGACGTCGTCGGGCGAATGGGAGCGCACCACGTCGCAGTACTCGGACATGGTTCCGTCCGCGCCGACATCGAGGCCCTCCAGCCTCAGGATCAGGTCGCCGGCCTCCACTCCGGCGCGGTCTGCCGGTGATCCTGAGGCGACCGAGTACACCCAGATGCCGGAGAAGTCGGTCCCGGCGAGCGCCTCTCCGTTGATTCCGATCGTGTCGACGTCGGTCCCCTCGAGGAGCCGATCGATCACCGGGCGGGCCACTTCGCGGCCGATGGCAAACGATTGCCCGACCTCGTTGCCGGCGTAGTTCACCGCGACGACGAGGCCGTCCTCGGTCAGTATCGGCCCACCCGAGTTGCCGGGCAGGGTGTCCGCGGAATGCTCGATGACGGCGTCGACCGACGCCCAACTCGTCTCCCCGTCGGCGTCTTCCTTCGACACGACGCCGTCGAGCAGCGTGTACTCGGGGTCGCCCAGCGGGAACCCGGCCGCCAGGATCCGCAGTCCCGCGGTGATGTCGCCCTCGTACCAGGCCAGGGACGGGTAGCCATCGCCGGCGATGTCGATCACCGCAAGGTCGGAGCACTCGGACACGGCGACGACTCGGGCGTTACGAGGCTCGTTCTCGTCCTCGAGGAAGACCTCGAGCAGCGCCGCGCCGGTCACGACGTGGTTGTTGGTGACGGCGAGCCCGGAGGGATCCACGATGAACCCTGAGCCGGTGCCCGGCACATTGGCCTGCACCCCTTCGAACGGGTCCACGAACGTCCCTTTGGCAACGATCTGCACCACCGCGTTCCGCGCTTCTCCGATGCCGCCGCCGGCGATGGTCGTCGGGGCCACGGCCGAGGTCGTGGTCACCGCTGCCACCGTGGTGGGCGGGGCGGTGGATGTGGTGGTGGTGGCGCCGCTGTCGCCGCAGGCGCCGGCGAGGAGTGCGAAGGAGAAGAGAAGGACGGCAACGGTACGCGGTCGCAAGGCCAGCCCCTTTCACGCGCTCGGGTGTCCCCCCAAGCCTGCAATCACGATAGCCTCGGCCGCCAGGGCCGAACGCCCCGCCACAGGGCCCGATTTCGACCCCCACCGCAGGCTCCGGTACCGGACCCATGTCCCCAGGCAGAGAGCTACGCCTCCTCGGTGGGAGCCTCCTCTGCGATCAGAGCCTGGGCCTGCTCGAGGAGGCGCTGGGCCTCTTTGACCTTGTCGGCGTAGGTGCCCAGGTCGCCGTCGGCGAGGGCGGCATCGGCCTCCGCGAACGCGGCCAGGGCGCGGCCGATGAGCGCCGCCACCTCATTGGGGACCTCGCCGGGTCCGGGCTCGACGCCCGGCTGGGGGAGCGCTCCGGTGCCGTCGCCGAAGATCGCCTCCAGCGCCTCGTCCACCGAGTCGCGCATCACGACGGTGTCCTGGTACACGACCACCACCCGCTTGAACTCCGGCAGGGCGGTGGCGTCGTCCGAGGCGGCCGGTTGGAGCGGCGATCCGGAGTCGCCGTCGCGCCGCGCCGATATGTAGATCGGCTGCACGTAGAGCACGGCCTCGTCGATGGGCACCACGAGCAGGTTCCCCTGAATCACCTGCGATCCCTGCTGGCCGAGCAGCGTGAACTCCGACGAGATCTCCGGCGTCTGGTTGATGCGCGCCCCGACCTGGCCGGGCCCGTCGATGAAACGATCCCGGGGAAGCTGGAAGTCGATCATCTCCCCGTAGGCGCTCGGACCGGACTTGGCCACGAGGAACGACACCATGTTGCGCCGCTTGTCGGGCGTGAACGGCTGCATGATCAAGAACGCGAGGTTCTCGTCGTCGGGCAGCCTCATCAGCAGGTAGTAGGGAACCATCGGCCGGTACTCGCCGTCGTCGTCCTGGTAGAACGATTCGCGGCGCAGGGTGCCGCTCTCGGTGTCGGACGGGTCGCGGGCGATCGCCCACGGGTCGGCGTCGTTGAAGAACACCCGAGAGTCGGTGACGTGGTACCGGGTGTACATGTCGCTCTGGACGCGGAACAGGTCCTCGGGATAGCGCAGGTGGTTCCTGATCTCCTCGGGCATGGCGGCGCCGTCGGTGAAGATCGTCGGGAAGATGTCGCGGTAAGCCCGCAGCACCGGATCGCCGTCGTCGACCACGTAGAACGTCATCGTCCCCTCGAAGGCGTCGACGATCGCCTTGACCGGGTTGCGGATGTAGTTGAAGTTCGACGGCAGCGTCGACCGGAAGGCATCGAGGCGCGCGGTGATCGCCGGCTGGCTGTAGGGGTAGCGAGAGGTGACCGTGTACAGGTCGAGGACCCACAGCAGCCGGCCGTCCACCGTGACCAGGTAGGGATCGGCGTCCGGGTACAGGAACGGCGCCAGCTTGCGGACCCGATCCTTCACGTTGCGCACCATGAGGATGCGGCTGTCCGACGTGAGCTGCCCCGAGATGAGCGTGTTGAAGTCCGCGAACCGCAGCGCGAAGGCGGCCCGCCGCGCGATGTCCCCCACCTTGACGCCGCCGCCGCCGGAGTAGGTGGTGAACTGCACTGCGTCCCGGCCGGTCTCGAGCGGGAAGTCGACTTCCGGCTCCTTGGTCCGCACGAACACGAAGCTGCCCGACTCGAAGCCCTCGCCGAAGTAGATGCGCGGCTCGGCGATGTCGAGCACCGGGTTGCCCTGGAGGTTCTCCGGCGGGATGTCTCGCACGTAGAAGTCGGGCTGACCCTCCGTGGTGACGTCGTTGGCCGGGCTCACGACGGCGCCGAAGCCGTGGGTGTAGACGAGGTGCGTGTTGACCCACCCGGCGCCCGGGATGTTGTCCTGGTCCAGCTCCCTGGCCGCCAGCATCACCTGCGTGAGGCCGTCGATCGGGTAGCGGTCGACGTCCACGTCCTCGAACTTGTAGTAGGTCCGCAGCTCCTGGAGCTGGCGGTAGGTGGTCTCCAGCACCGTGGGGTCCCAGAGACGGAGGTTGTCGATCGTGGGCCGGTTGGCCTGGATCGCAGACGCCGCCAGGTTCTCGTCGGCTGCGAACTCCCGCACCTGGACGTCGGCCAGCCCGTAGGCGTCCCTGGTGAACTCGATGTTGCGAGCGACGAACTGCAGCTCCTTGTTGACCTCGTCGGGCTCGACCCGGAAGCGCTGCACGACGGCGGGGATGATCCCTCCAACCACGATCGAGGTGGCCAGCCACAGGCCCAGTGCGACGGCGGGGAGCGTCCACCCGCGGAACCGGATGTTCACGAGCAGCAGGACCGCCGCGAACAGCGAGATGAGGATCAGCAGGTTGAGCGCGGGGAGGCGGGCGTTGACGTCCGTGAACGAGGCGCCGAACACCTGTCCCTGGAGCGAGTACAGGAGGTCGAACTTGTCGAGTTGGTAACCCGCCGCCTTGAGCACCGCCAGCAGCGCCATCAGGACCGACAGGTGGACCTTGACCCCGGGCGTGACGCGCTGGATCGGATTCTGGAGCTGGATGCCGCCGTTGAGGTAGTGGACGGCGGCGACGATCAGCGTCGTCACCAGGAAGAACTGGAACGCCCACCCGAACAGGTCCCGGTAGAGGGGCAGCCGGAAGACGTAGAAGCCGACGTCCCTCCCAAACTGCGGGTCGGCGATACCGAAGTCGGCCGCGTTCGTGAACAGCAGGAAGTCCTCCCACCAGGCGCCGGCCGCCAGCCCGATGAGCAGGCCGAACGCGGCCGCCACGATCAGCCGCACCCGGCCGATGCGGGGCTCGACCCACTCCTGGAACCGCTCGATCAGCTCCTCGTCGGGTCCGCCGGCGCGAGGAATCGGTCGGCGGGGCGACAGGCGCTCGGCGAGGTACAGGTTCAGCCACAGGAGCACGAACGCCACCAGGGTCGCCACCACGACGAGCAGCACCCGGCTGAGGACCAGCGTGGAGAAGACGCGGGTCTGCCTGATCGAGGCGAACCAGAGGTAGTCGGTCCAGAAAGTCGCCGCCTGCCGCAGCGTGAGCAGCGCGACGAACGCCAGGATCCCGAGGATCGCCAGCCACCGCCGTCCCCCCGAGGGGGTCTGGCGCATCTCTCCGGGTTCACGCGACAACATGGGCGCTGATTGTATTGGGGACGCTGCGCTCTACTGCGCGATGGGACCGGCGGGGACGACGGTGCAGGCACACTCGACCCGGGCCGGAGGCACGACGGTCCCATCCGGCGGAGCGCCGTCGGGCGGCCAGCTGCGACCCGTTCCGGCCGGGCACTCCGCACACGCCCGACCGTCCGGCCGGCCTTCCACGGCCTCGACACCCAGCACTGTGCATGCTGCCAGCAGCCCGCCGTGGTAGGCCGCGAACGCCGCGCTGCGCACTTGGCGCTCGGCCTCGTCGGTGCGCCACGCCCGGAACAAGCGGGACACGGCGGCGCCCGTCTGGCGGGGGCCGGTGCCGCTCCCGGTGGCGCGCGTCAGCACCTCGGCGACACCGGTGGCGAGCGCGCCGGCCACGGCCTCCGTCGGGTCGGCGGCTTCGCCGGGGACGTCGCGCGGGACGTCGGCACCGGCCAGGTCGCCGCCGGCAATCGTCCCCGCCAGCCGGCTCTGGGCGGCCAGCTCTGCGAGCGAGGGGCGCAACGCCGCCGCGAAGGCGCCGGCGTCCGGCCGCCAGTCGTGACCGACCGTGCGCAACTCCTCGAGCACGTGGTTCTGGAGGTCGACGATGGCCCGCTTCGCCTCCCGTAGCGCCCGGTTGGTGACCGGCAACAGCAGACGGTCCCGCAGCTCGAAGGGGTCGGGCCCCCCGTAGCCGGCCACCACCGCAAACCGCGGCTCGGGGCCCGGCGCCTCCTCGGGCTCCGGCGGCGCCGCGGCGCTCACCGGCGCGGGCGCCGGCTCTGCGGGCGCCGCCCCACGGCCGCGCAGCCGGGCGAAGAGGTCGTCGATCACCGGGCCGGCCTCCGGTTGGGATTCGGGTTCGGGCCGGCGCTCGGGCTCGACGGCGGCGACCACCACTGCCGCCGCGTCGGGTTCCGGAGCCTCCTCCTCGGGCTCGGGCACGACCTCCGCGGGCGCCACCTCCACGAGCTCCTGCTCCGCCTCCGGCTCGACGGCGGCCACCACCGCCGCCGCCGCGTCCCCAGGTTCCGGAGCCTCCTCCTCGGGCTCGGGCACGACCTCCT
>CAYGCW010000104.1:0-312 GCA_964348465.1 uncultured Acidimicrobiia bacterium
GGTACTTGCGGTATTCCTCGAGGGTGGTGGCCCCCACCGTTTGCAGCTCACCGCGGGCCAGCATCGGCTTGAGGATGCTGGCGGCGTCGATGGCGCCTTCGGCGGCACCGGCCCCGACCAGCGTGTGGATCTCGTCGATGAACAGGATGATGTCACCCCGGGTCCGGATCTCCTTGAGCACCTTCTTGAGCCGCTCTTCGAAGTCGCCGCGGTAGCGGGAGCCGGCCACCAGGGCACCCAGATCGAGCGTGTAGAGGTTCTTGGCACGCAGCGTGTCGGGGACGTCGACGGCGACGATGCGCTGGGCGAGTC
>CAYGCW010000104.1:466-5038 GCA_964348465.1 uncultured Acidimicrobiia bacterium
GCTTGCGCTCGCGGGCATAGTTGGTGAGGTTGCGCCCGAACTGGTCGAGCACCGTGGACCCCGAGGGCGCCGACTCCTGGCGCCCGCCACCCTGCGGGGCGCCGGCGGGGGCCGACTCGCCCTGGACGCCCGACAACAGCTGGATGACGGTCTGGCGAACCTTGTGCAGCTCGGCGCCGAGCTTCTGGAGCACCTGGGCGGCGACGCCCTCACCCTCCCGGATGAGCCCGAGGAGGATGTGCTCGGTGCCGATGTAGTTGTGGCCGAGCTGCAGGGCCTCGCGCAGCGAGAGCTCGAGGACCTTCTTGGCCCGCGGCGTGAACGGGATGTGACCGCTCGGGGCTTGGGCGCCCTGGCCGATGATCTCGACGACCTGCGACCGCACCGACTCGAGGTTGATGCCGAGACTCTCCAAGGCCCGCGCCGCGACGCCCTCACCCTCGTGGATCAGACCGAGCAGTATGTGCTCGGTGCCGATGTAGTTGTGATTGAGGAGCCGGGCTTCCTCCTGGGCCAGCACCACCACCCTGCGGGCTCGGTCGGTGAATCGCTCAAACATTCTTACCTCTGAGAAATCGATGGGCGCAAGAGCGCCGTACGGCGAAGTATAGCGATGGCCTCCTTCTATCCACTGGACGGCTCGGACCGCATACGCCGGCTCCCGAGGGCTCCGGTGCCCCGTTCGCGTCGTGATGATCTCGTCGGCCCAGAACGGGCATCGCTTGAGGCAAGCGTGTGGCAGCCGGGGGGCCCGGTCACGAGCAGCGCTACCATCTGCGCCCCGATCCCAGGAAGAGCCCGTGCAGCGCGACACCCTCCCGAAGCTGGTCCAGATCCCCGCGGTGTGGGACCGCCTCGCCCGGGTGGAGGAGCGCCTCTACGAGGTGACCAGGTCCGAGGACGAGTTCCTCACCGGGGTGGCCCAGCACCTGCTCGGAGCGGGCGGCAAGCGCTACCGGCCGTTGCTCGCCCAGGTGGCCGGAGAGCTCGGTCCGCAGCCGGACCCCGGCTCCATCGAAGCCGGCGTCGCGGTCGAGCTGGTGCACCTCGGGTCGCTGTACCACGACGATGTCATCGACGAGGCGGACACGCGCCGCGACGCGGCCTCGGTGAACTCGAACTGGTCGAACACGGTGGCGATCCTGGCAGGGGACTTCGTGCTCGCCAGGGCCTCCGAGGTGGCGGCGCCGCTCGGCGAGGAGGCGGTGGCGCTGCTGGCGCGGACCTACGCCACCCTCTGCGAGGGGCAGGTGCTGGAGCTGCAGTACGTGGACGACCTCGACCACGGCAGCGATGTCTACATGCGGATCGTCGGCGGCAAGACGGCCAGCCTCCTCCGCACCTCGGCGCGACTGGGGGCGCTGGCGGCGGGGGCGCCGCGCGAGGACGTCGAGGCGGTCTCGGAGTGGGCGTGGGAGATGGGCCTGGTGTTCCAGATGACGGACGACGTGCTGGACCTGGTCGCCACCGACGACTTCATGGGCAAGCCGGCCGCGTCCGACATCGCGGAGGGCACGTACACACTCCCGGTGTTGTATGCATTGGCCGGGCCCGATGGGGCCGAGTTGCGCGAGCTGCTCGGCCGGCCGCGGCCCTTCGCGGCGGACACGATCGATCGCGTGGTCGAGATCACGACGTCTGGTGACCACGTGGACCGCGTCCTCGCCGACGCCGAGGACCGGCTGCGCCGGGCCGGCAAGGCCGCCGCCCGCCTCCCCGGCGGCGCGGTCCCCGACGTGCTGCGGACACTCGGCAGCTTCCTCCTCCACCGGGTGGCGGCAGCGCGGACGTCTAGCCCGGGCTGAAGGGCGGCACCGCCACCGACGGCACCCCCTGGGGGCCTCCCTCCAGCCGCAAACGGTAGAGCGCGATGGCGCGCTCGGCGATGTGCTCCTCGGACTCGCCGGTGAGCTGCGAACGGGCCGCCAGCCACGACCCGACGTCCGGCCTCAGGTTGATGACCCCGGCCCGCCGCTGGCGATTCAGCGCCAGGTAGACGGCGAACACCTCGCCGATCAGGAAGAAGATCGCAACCAGGATCGTGCGGCTGAAGTTGTCACCGTGCCAGAGCCCGACCAGCGGCCGGCCGCCGGCGCTGTCGGCGTCGAACGCACGGATCAGGTACACGAAGATGTAGACGCCGGTGGCGATGAGGAAGCCGGTGAGCGTCAGCGCCGCCACGACGCGTCGCGTCAGCAGGTTCCACAGCCTTGCGATCATCTCCATCCCTCCTCGAGTCCGAGCGACAGTTCGGGGTAGGCCCCGATGGGCCCGATCGTGTGCAACGCCCGCAGCCAACGCGGAGAGCGCGGACCGAAGGCGGCCGCCAGCAGCCAGATGGCTGCCAGCAGGACCAGCGGCGCCGCGAGCCCGAAGCCGACGACGGTGGCCCAGGCCTTGCGCTCGGCGCCGATCTCCGCCGCCAGCGCCAACCCGCCCACCACTGCGGTAGCGGCGAGCGCCACTGCCAGCGCCGCCAGCGCCAGCGACCCGAGCCTCGTGCGAACGACCCGCTCGATGCGCGCCGGTTGCGGGGCGCGCCCGGTGCTGAGAGACGTCAACTCGTTGGCTCGGCCCTTGGCGACCTGTGCGACCATGGCCCGACGGCGCCGGCCGGACGTCGGGAACAGGTGGGAGACGGCGTCGGCCACCAGCACCGCCAGCGAGATCAGGAACCCGATCCCGAACAAGCCCGGAACGAGGATCCCGAACCTGTCCTCGGGCTCGTCGTCGAAGCGGAACGTCCAGTTCATGGCCGCTGCCAGTCGACCGAGTCTGCCGCCACGGCTTCCTCGGCCAGGATCCGGACCTTGCCGGCCGTGCCGTTCACTTCGACCTGGCTCCCCGGGTCGAGCCGGGAAGTGGCGTCGGCCACATTGAGCACGGCGGGCAGCCCGAACTCACGGGCCACGATCGCGGCGTGCGAGAGCGGGCCGCCCCTCTCGACGACGAGGGCCCCGGCGCGCAGCATCAGCGGCACCCACGACGGGTCCGTGGCGGCCGCCACCAAGACTGCGCCTTCCGGGATCGGCCCCGACTGGAAGGGATCGAGGACCACGACGACGGGGCCTCGGTGGATGCCGGGGCTCGCTCCCCACCCCTCCATCTCACCACTCGTCGCGACGACCGCAGGCTGGGGGGCCGGGGTGACGGCCGGCTCGGCGCGCCAGCGGCGCAGCGCCCGCCGCCGGCGCTTGAGGTCGCCGTTGCGCGGTCCCCGCCGCTCCAGGAGCAGGGTGTCGAGCTCCCAGTCGGCAAGCAGGTCGACGTCGGATGACTTGTCGAGCAGCCCGCGGCGAATCAGCCGCCGGGTCATCTCGATGATCACCCGCCGCTCCTTGCCCCCCACGGACAGCAGGGCCGCCTTGGCCTCCTCGCGCCGGCCGAGCAGCTCCGTGGTGTCCGCGACCATCCGGCGGAAGAACCGCAGCCTCATGTCGACGACCTGGCCGGTGAGCCAGCGGGTGACGCGCCACCGGCGCATCGACGTCAGGCGCCGCTCGATCGCGGCGAGATCATCGGCCGGCGACGTCGTATCCGCGCCTGCAGCCCCGCCCGAGGCAGCGGCGAGTGACGCCCACACGAGGCCGGCCCTCTCGGCCCACGTCTCCCCGGCGTACACGGCCGCCGATCCGAGCCGGCCGAGGTCGCGCTCCACGGCGTCGACGAACCGCGCCGCCTCCGCACCCAGCTCGCGCACCCGTCCGGGTGCCTCCTCTCCGGCAGCGCGGACGGTCTCGATGACCGCAGCCTGCGTGGCGGCGTCGAGGGCGAGGAGCCGGCGGCGGGCCACAGCCGATGGGCTCGGCACGGCGCGCCCCGCCGCCCGGGTGAGACGCTGCGCCCACTCTGCGGCCTCTTCGCCGATCCAGCGCTCGAGCATCTCCTCGAGAGCCCGGTAGGCGGCGACGGCGACTGCGGCCACGGTCATCTCGGCCCTGACGCCGACTGCCGCCAGGTCCCGCAGCCGCCAGCGATAGGCGACGAGCTCGTGGTCGAGCAGTTCTTCGGGGGCGGGGCCCGCGGCGGCCGACGCCGCCACGAACGCCACGGCGGCCCGCGGCGCGTCGCCCCGCAGCCGCAGCGCCCGCCACGATGCGATCGGCGAGTGGAAGCGCCGGCCGCCGCTGCCGGCTGCCGCCGGCTCGTCGGCCTCGGCGCCGAGGTAGAGGCGCTGTACTTCGTCTGCGCTCCAGCCGGCCATCCGCTCGCCGACCCGTTCCATCAAGGACAGGTTGAGGCGGGCGCGGCCGCGGCGCCTGGCGAGGAATCCGAACGAGCGGACCAGGTCCTTGCTCGGTGGGAGGGCATGGAGGCGAGCGAAGAGACTGCGGAACGCCTCCTCGATCATGGGGGCGTTGATGGTCCAGATCAGCGGCGGCAGCACGCCGGGAAGCATCTCGGTGACGCCGGCCGCGACGTGGCGGTCGCTCGGGTCGGCGGGCGTGTCGAAGCCGTCGCCCGGCTCTGCGGCGCCGCTGGTCGTGATCGGCCGGGCTTGCAGCACCCACACGCTGCCACCGGCGACGCTCCACTCGACGTCCTGGGGACCCGAGTCGAAGGCCTGTTCGA
>CAYGCW010000104.1:5082-8453 GCA_964348465.1 uncultured Acidimicrobiia bacterium
CCGGCCGGCGGCAGGTTGGAGCCCGGGACGGCGAAGCAGATGAACGGACGGGGTCACGTCGCCCGATACGAGGCCCTCACCGAGGCCTTCTACGGCCTCCAGCCTCACGAGCTCCGGTCGGATCGGATCGGAGGTGAACACGACGCCGGAGCGCTCGGCGGGCACCTGCTCCTGGACGATGACGGCCATCGCCAGATCCTCCTCGGTGACCCCCATCCGCCGCCGGTACAGCCTCGCCCACGGGTGCCACAGGGAGGCCCAGACCATCCGGACCGCCTCGACCATCTCGTCGAAGCCCTCTACCCCGAGAACCGACAGGTACTGGCCGGCGAACGACGCCTCGGCGAGGTCCTCTGCCACCGAGGACGACCGGACCGCCATCACACCGGCGCCGAGCTCGCGGTGGGCGTCGTGGAGGACGTCGAGGAGGGCCGGTGCCATGGGCGCGGCGAGGAACGCGTCCTCGATGCGGTGGAGGAGCGTCTCGTCGTCGGAGGCGGTGTCCGCGGCGACCGCGGCGATCTCGCCGTGGAGCTCGGCGTGATCGATGAACGCCCGGTAGGCGCCGGTGGTGACGGCGAACGCCCGCGGCACCCGGAACCCGGCCGCGACGAGCCGATCGATGGAGGCGGCCTTGCCGCCCACGAGCGTTTGCGCCGACAACCCACCCTCGAGAACGACGACGAAGCCGCCTCCTGCTGCGCCTTTCACCCGACACCTCCCCAACGGTCGGACAATACCCCCTCGGCGGGCCACCCGGTAGGGTCTTTCCCGCAGTGGCGATGGTACCACTCAAAGTCTGTGAAAGGCTGCTCTACGTGTTGAAGCTTCCCTGGCGGCGGCTGTCGATCGCAGCCGGGCTGATCGCGGCCGGCAACCTGGCAGTGGCGGCTGCGGTGCAGTGGGCGCGGCGGGGGCGGACGGCGGTGGCGCCGCCCCCGGGAACCGCAGGGCTGCCCAAGGCGGCGATGGTCGACGGCCGGCTGTGGCGCAGCGGCAAGCCCGGGCCGGCCGGCTACGCGGCGCTGGCGGCGTCGACGCGGCCGACGCTGGTCGACCTGCGCGCCGAGCCGGGCCTCCGACCCGGACCGGCACACGGTCTGCGCCACGTCGCCATCCCCGTCAGAGACGGTCAGGCGCCCGCCCCCGAGCAGGTGCAGCGGTTCTTGGACGTGGTGGCCGCCGACGCGGGGCCGGTGCTGGTGCACTGCTCGGCCGGGGTGGGACGCACCGGCTCGATGGTCGCCGCCTACGACGTGCTCGTCCGCGGCCGGCGCCCGGTGGACGCGCTGCGCGACATGCTGGCCGTGGGGCCGCCGTCGCTGGAGCAGATCGCGTTCGTGCTCTCGCTGCGCCAGGGCCGTCCGCCCCCTCGCCCCCCGCTGGCCGCGGTGGCCGTCAGCCGGGTGCTCGACGCCCCGCGGCGGACGTGGTCGCGGCTGCGCCAGTGGTGGGCCGCCCGGAGCTGACCGGCTCTCAGTCGGGACCGGCGTTGCGCTCGAAGAGCAGGCGCAGCCCTTCGAGCGTCAGGAATTCGTCGACGCGGTCCACCCTGCTGCACAGCGGGACGATCGAGCTCGCCAGCCCGCCCGTGGCGATCACCGTCGCCTCCTCCCCCACCTCGTCGAGGAGCCTGCCGATGATGCCGTCGACCAGTCCGGCGTGCCCGAACAGGATGCCGCTCTGGATGGCGGTCACGGTGTTCTTGCCGATGACCGACGGCGGGGCGGACAGCTCGACCCGCCGCAGGGCGGCCGTGGCGCCGATCAGCGCGTCGTGAGAGATCTGCAGCCCGGGAGCGATCACGGCTCCCACCAGCTCCCCGGCGGAGCTCACCACGTCGAAGTTCGTCGACGTGCCGAAGTCGACGACGATCGCCGGCGCCCCGTAGGTCACCAAGGCCGCCAGCGAGTTCGCCACCCGATCGGCTCCGATCTCTCGCGGGTTGTCGATCCCGCTCGGGATGCCGGTGCGAATGCCGGGCTCGACGACGACGAGGTGTCCTGGGGAGATCACGGGAGCGAGGCGGCGCAGCACGGCCGTGGCCGGGGGCACACCGCTTGCGATCGCCGCGCCGCGGAGGTCTGCGGTGTCGATGCCGTCCCGCTCCAGCAGCGCCAGGACCGTGATGCGGTACTCGTCGAACGTGCGGGTGGCGCGGGTGGAGAGCCGCCAGTGGTGGGTCAGCCGGTCGCCGTCGAAGACTCCCAGGACCGTCTGGGTGTTGCCGACGTCGATGGCGAGCAGCATCAGGAGACTCCTTCGCTGAGGATCGTCGGATGGTCGAGGCGGACGCCCCGGTCGGCCCGGAAACCGTCCCCGGCCGGGGTGAGCCACACGTTGTCGATGAGACGGGTGTCCCCGATGCGAGCGGCGGCGGCGAGAAACGCCTCGCGATCGAGTCGCAGCAGCCGGGTCGTCTCGGCGGCGTCGGCCAGCTCGACGTAGTCCAGGAGCAGCATCGGTTCTCGCTCGACGGCCGCCCGGACGGCGTCCTCCAGTACGGCGGCGTCACGCTCGCCGCTCTCGACGGAATCGGCGGCGGCGAGCAGTCCCGCCGACAGCGCCACTGCGGCAGCCCGCTCCCGGCGGCCGAGGTAGGTGTTGCGGCTCGACAGCGCCAGCCCGTCCGGCTCCCGGACCGTGGGCAGGCCCACCACCTCCACGGGGAACGACAGATCGGCCGCCAGCCGGCGGACCACTGCGAGCTGCTGGGCGTCCTTGCGTCCGAAGAAGGCGAGGTCGGGCTGGAGGCCGGCGAACAGCTTGGCGACGACCGTGGCCACGCCCTCGAAGTGGCCGGGCCGGAACCGGCCCTCGAGTGTCTGAGTGAGCGCCTCCACGGTGACCCTGGTGTAGGGAAGGTCGGCGTACATGTCGCCGTGGCTCGGAGCGAAGAGCACGTCGACGCCGGCGTCCGCCGCCAGGGCCGCGTCTCGGTCCAGGTCGCGCGGATAGCGGGTCAGGTCGTCGGCGGGGCCGAACTGGAGAGGGTTGACGTACAGCGACACGACGACCGTGTCGACCGCTTCCCGCGCTCCCGCCATCAGCGAGAGGTGGCCCTCGTGGAAGTAGCCCATGGTGGGGACCAGGCCGGTGCGGCCCCGGCGGGCCGCCCGCGCCGCGGCGAAGGTGCGGGCGACGATCAACCGAGCACCTCCGCGAAGGCCTCGGCGCGGCCGGTCTGGCGAGCCAGCTCATGGGCGAACGCAGCGAAGCCGGGCGCCCACTCCGGACAGGCCTGGCGCACCGCCGCGATCTGGGCGGCGACCGTGCCCACGTCCCCCCGGGCGACCGGCCCCGTCAGCGCCGCGGACGGGCCGAGCTCGAAGGCGTTGGCGACGACCGCCTCCACCAGCGGCCGGGCGGCG
>CAYGCW010000105.1:0-2638 GCA_964348465.1 uncultured Acidimicrobiia bacterium
CGCCGTCGAGGGGGGGCGGGCGATCGCCTGGCTCAACTCGGCGCCGCTGCCGTGGCCGGTCGACGCGCCGCTACCGGACGACGGCTGGGACCGGGCGATGCTCGACGCCACCGCCGCCCGGGCCGACGCCGCGGCGTCGGGGACGGCGTTCGGCGCCCAGATCGTCATCGACCCCGACCACCAGGGACGCGGCCTCTCCCGCCTGCTCGTGGCGCGGATGCGGGAGGTGGCCGTAGCGCACGGGGCGCGCCGGCTCGTGGTGCCGATCCGCCCGCCCGGCAAGGCCCGCTACCCGCTGATCCCGATGGCCGAGTACGCCTCATGGCGAGACGCCGCCGGCCGCCCCTTCGACGCCTGGGTGCGGGTCCACGTGTCGATGGGAGGGCGGGTCGTCGGGCCGTGCGAGCGGGCGATGGTGATCACGGGCAGCGTGGCCGAGTGGGAAGAGTGGACCGGGCTGCGGTTCCCGGGAACGGGCCGGTACGTGGTCGACGGGGCGCTGGCGCCGGTCGAGGTCGACGTCGGGGCGGACCGCGGCACCTACGTCGAGCCCAACCTCTGGATCGAGCACCGGCTCGACCCGCCCGGCCCGGGCTGAGCTGCGGTGGAGGCGGCCCTCGCCGCGGCCGCGGCGCTCGTCGCCACCGGCTTCTTCGCCGACCTGCTGCGGTCCCACGTCGCCCGGCCCCGCCCCCACGCCGCGGCGTGGTCGGCGGCCGTGCTCATGTACGCGGCGGCCACCTGGGCGCTCTTCTGGGGCCTGGCGTTCGGCTGGGCCGACGTGACGTTCCGCGTCTTCTACTGGCTCGGGGCGATCCTCAACGTGGTCTTCCTGGCGCTGGGAGCCGCCTACCTGGTGCTCGGCCCGCGGGTCGGCGGCGTCTTGCTGGTCCTGTTCAGCGCCTTCGGTGCCGGGTCGGGGGCGGTGACGTTCGGAGCGAACCTGGTCGGCTCTCTCCCCGAAGGAGGGGTCCCGGCCGGCTCCGACCTCTTCGTGGGGCCGGACGCCGGGATCACGTCGCCGCGCCTGTGGGCAATCGTCGGCAACTCGGTAGGGTCGCTGCTGCTCCTGGGCCTGGCCCTCTACACCGTGATTCGCTTCTGGCGCGCCAACCGCCGGCTCGTGGCCGGCAATGCGCTGATCATCGCCGGGACGCTGTCGCCGGTGCTCGGGGGTTCGTTGACCGCGTTCGGGGAGGGCGGCGGCCTGGCGGTCTCGCTCCTCGGGGGCGCCGCGCTCCTATGGGCGGGGTACCGCACCGCGTCGAGGGCGAGGCCCGATCAGCCCCGCCGGTAGGTCATCGCCTCCTCGACCCGCTCCCGCGCCAGCGCCTCGGCCGCCCGTCGCGGGGTCGCGGCCGTGGCGGCGGTGCGCTCGAGGACCGCCTTCGTGTTGCTGCCGACCTTCTCCGCGATGGCGGCGAACGCCTGGGCTTCGGTGCCGCCGGCGTACTCGACGGCGGCCATGATCACGCCGCCGGCGTTGGCGATGAAGTCGGGCACCACCAGCACGCCCCGCTCGGCCAGCAGCAGCTCCGCTTCGGCGGTGGCCGGCAGGTTGGCGCCGGGCAGGATCACCCTGGCCCGCACCTCACCGGCGTTGGCGGCCGTGAACACGTCGGGACGGGCGGCGGGGATCCACAGCTCGCAGGCCAGGCCGACGAGTTCCTCGGGCGGGACTTGCTCGCCACCCGGGAACAACGCCACCGAGTCGCCGGCCAGCTTGAAGCGGACGAGCTTCTCGACGTCCAGGCCGTCCGGATTGACGACCGCACCCTTGCTGTCGGAGGCCGCCACGAGGACCGCCCCCCGGTCGGCGAGCAGCTCTGCGGCGCGCCGGCCGACGGCGCCGAATCCCTGCACGACCATGCGGGCGCCTTCGATACGGTGGCCGTTGACGGCTTCGACCGCCTCGGCGGCGACCGCCAGGCCGTATGCGGTGGCGCCCAGCTCGTCGATGGGGATCCCCCCGAGGACGCGCGGCAGGCCGACCGCCCTGCCGATCTCGTCGCGGACCCAGGCCATGGCCGTCTCGTCGAGGCCCATGTCGGGCCCCGGGACGTAGTCGATGAGCGTGCGGATGGCCCTGGCGAAGGCCCGCACCAGCCGTTCCTTCTCGTCCCGCGGCAGCCCCGGATCGGCCACGATCCCGGCCTTGCCCCCGCCGTGGGGCAGGCCGGCGGCGGCGTTCTTGAACGTCATCGCCCGTGCGAGGCGCGCCACCTCCTCCAGCGAGACGTCGACCGCCATCCTCACGCCGCCGATGGCGGTGCCGGCGGCCGTGTTGTCGATCACCAGGTAGCCGTCGAGGCCGGCGCCCACGTCGCGTAGCAGCACGATCTTCTCGGGGCCGAGCTCGTCGCCCCATGGGACTTGCAGGTCCATGGCTTCTCCTTGCGTTCTTAGCGCCATGAGAACCGGCATCGGGCGGGTCGCCTACCCGTCGAAATGCCCATTCGCAGCGGCGGATGGTGGGACTTCGCCGCTTGTCGGGGCGAGCCGGTCAGCTCGAGCGGCGGGCCAGCCGCCGGTACCAGGCCGCCACCCGGGCCCGGAGGGCTGCGGACGCGGTGTCGTCGGCCGGAGCCGGGGGCGGCGCTTCCTCGCCACCGCCCGTGGCCGGAGCCCGGCGCAGCTC
>CAYGCW010000105.1:2648-8380 GCA_964348465.1 uncultured Acidimicrobiia bacterium
CACCAGGCGCTCCCTCAGGAACGCGGCTTCGGTCTCGGCCTTGGCCGCCCGCTCCCGGGCGGCCGCCAGCTGCTGCCCTGCCTCGTGGAGGTTGCCGAGCTGGACGAGCATCTTCTCCCAGGCGTCGAGGGGCACGAGCAGATGGCCGTCGGGCACCGGCGGGGCGCCGCCGGCCGGGTCGACGGACTCCGGCGCAGGCTGCGTCTCCGGTGCGGCCGGTGCCTCCTCGGCCCGTCGGGCGCCGTCGCCGGCGGCGCGGCGGGCGGCCCGCTCCCGCACCTCCACGAGTCCCACCATCCGTCGGGTGCCCTCCGGCCGGTCTTCCAGCCGGGTCGGCACCCGCCCTCTGCGGGCCCAGTTGCGAATCGTGGAGAGCGCGACGCCGGTGTCGTCGGCGGCCTCGCGCAGCGTCACCCACTTGACGGCCGGCTCCGGGGTGCCGGCGCCGGGACTCGGCGGCCGCGGCGTCGCGGGCCGGCTGTCCCATATGAACGCTGCGTCTTCGGCCAACCTCGGTCCCATCGCCGGACCGCATGGTACGACGACGGCCCTCCGCCCGCAGGGACCCTCTATCTAGGATGCAGGGGCGCACGGCGGACGGAGGTACGCGGGCGATGCCCACGCCAGAGGAGATCAGGGACGTGGTGGCCCGGGTGGTGCGCGGCCTCGACCTCGGTGCCCTCGCCGTGCCGGAGGCGGCCGGCCCGGCCCCCCCGCCGCCGGCGCCCGGCGACGGGGGCGAAGGCCGCATCGCCGTCGGTGCCGACCACGGCGGCTACCCGCTCAAGGAGCGTCTGGCCTTCAGGCTGCGCGAGGCCGGGTGGGACGTCGAGGACGTCGGCACGAGCAGTGCCGAGTCGGTCGACTACCCGGTGTTCGCCCATGAGGTCGCCTCCCGGGTCGCGGCGGGCACCTGCCGCTGGGGAATCGTCGTCGACGGCGCCGGCATCGGCTCGGCGATGGTTGCCAACAAGGTCCCCGGGGTGCGGGCCTCCCTCTGCTACGACGTCTCGTCGGCCCGCAACAGCCGCGAGCACAACCATGCCAACGTTCTCACGCTGGGGGCCGGCCTGATCGGCGACGGGCTCGCCTGGCAGATCGTCGAAGCCTGGCTGGCGACGCCCTGGGGCGGGGGCCGCCACGCCCGGCGCGTTGGGCTCATCGACGAGATCGAGGCGCGCTACCTGCGGGCAGGCGCCCTGGCCGGGAACGCGTAGATGGTCACGGAGCAGCAGATCATCGAAGCCGTGACCAGGGAGGTCCTGGCCGCCCTCGGCGCCGACGACCCCTGCGCGGACTGCCACGGCTCTTGTGCCGCCCATTGCGCCGACACGGTCCGGGTCCTCGTCGCCAACGGCGCGGCGCGGGTCACCTACCAGGGCGACGGGGGCCGCGTCCCTTCGGATCTCGCTCCTTACATCGACCACACGCTGCTGAGGCCCGAGGCATCCGCGGGCGACATCGACCGCCTCTGCGACGAGGCCGCCCGGTTCGGCTTCGCGTCGGTGGTGGTCAACCCGACCTGGGTGCGGCGGGCCGCCGAGCGCCTGCGCAGCACCGGCGTCCCGGTGGCGTCGGTGGTCGGGTTCCCGCTCGGCGCCACGACTTCCGCGGTGAAGGCCACGGAGGCACGGCGGGCGCTGCGGGACGGGGCCAAGGAGATCGACATGGTCATCAACATCGGGGCTCTGAAGTCGGCGATGTGGGACGACGTGCGCGAAGACATCGCCAAGGTGACGGACGCCTGTCACGAGGCGGGGGCCCTCAACAAGGTCATCATCGAGGCCGCGCTGCTCACCGACGAGGAGAAGATCGTCGCGTCCCACCTGGCCCGCCAGGCGAAGGCCGACTTCGTCAAGACCTCCACCGGGTTCGGGCCGGGCGGGGCGACGGTGCGGGACGTGGCGCTGATGCGGGAGACCGTCGGGCCCTCGATGGGTGTGAAGGCCGCCGGCGGGATTCGCTCCGCCGAAGCGGCCCATGAGATGATCGCGGCCGGCGCCACCCGCATCGGCGCGTCCGCCGGTGTGCAGATGGTCGCCGGAGAGGAGGACGCCGATGAGCGATATTGAGCTGCGCACGTACGCCTTCCTCGACAGCCTCCAGCCGCAATACACGGCGTTCCTCGGCACGGTCGCCCAGGGGTTCCTGCCGCTGGCGGGCGACGCCTCGCTGTGGGTGGAGATCTCCCCCGGCATCGAGATCAACCGCCTCACCGACGTGGCGCTGAAGGCCACCGGCGTCAAGCCGGCGATGCAGATCATCGAGCGGTACTACGGCCTGCTCGAGGTGCATGCGCCGTCGCAGGCGGCCGTGCGGGCCGCCGGCGAGGCGATCCTCGCCGAGATCGGCCACGTGGAGAGCGACCGGATCAAGCCCCGGGTGCTCTCGAGCCAGATCATCCGCAGGGTCGATCCGCACCACGTGCAGCTCATCAACCGCTTTCGCCACGGCCACATGCTGCTGGGCGGGCAGACGCTCTACGTGCTGGAGCTGGAGCCGGCCGCCTACGCGTCGCTGGCCGCCAACGAGGCCGAGAAGGCCGCCAACATCAACATCCTCGAGGTGCGGGCCTTCGGATCGATGGGCCGGGTCTACCTCGGCGGCGAGGAGCGGGACATCGACGTCGGCTGGCGGGCCGCCGTGGCGGCCGTCGAAGGTGTGGAAGGAAGGGAACCGAGCGGACGGTGATCCCGTCCCCCTGAAAGGAGAGCGACGAGTGGCTGAAGCGCTGGGCATGATCGAGTGCCGGGGGTTCCCGGCGATGGTGGAAGGGGCCGACGCCATGGTGAAGGCCGCCAAGGTCGAGCTGGTCGGCTACGAGAAGACCGGCGGCGGGTACGTGACGGCGATCGTCCGCGGCGACGTGGCGGCCGTGAAAGCGGCGGTCGACGCCGGCACCCGCGGCGCCGAGAAGGTCGGCGAGGTCGTCGCCACCCACGTCATCGCCCGCCCCCACGTCAACGTGGACATCGCCCTGCCGCTCGGCAGGGCCGAGGAGGCCCAGGCCGAGCAGGGCGGCGAGTAACCGGACGGCGGGGAGACGAGCATGCTGCTGGGACGCGTGGCGGGGACGCTGGTCGCCACCCGCAAGGAGCCGCGCCTGGGCGGACTGAAGCTGCTGGTGGTGCAGCAGCTCGACGTCGACGGGTCGGACGCCGGAGGCTACGTGGTGGCGGCCGACGCGGTCGGCGCCGGCCACGGCGAGATCGTCCTGTATGCCACCGGCAGCTCGGCGCGCCAGACCGAGTACACCCACGAGCGCCCGTGCGACGCCGTGGTCATGGCGATCGTCGACTCGTGGGAGGTCGGCGGCGAGCAGGTCTACCACAAGGGTGAGAGCGAGCGCGGGGGAGCGGCGTGAGCAGGGAGATGCTCGACCCGGACCAGATCCAGGCGATCATCGCCAGGGTCGAGCAGCGCCTCGGCGGCGACGGCCGGCCGCCGGCGTCGTTGCGGGCCGCCCGCGAGCTCGAGGAGGCGTCGGGGGCAGAGCTCGGCGACGGCATCTACGCCACCGTCGACGAGTGCGTGACCGCCGCCGGGCGGGCGTTCCGCGCCTACAGCGACGCCGGACTCGACAAGCGGCATCGCATCGTCGACGCCATCCGCTCGTCCATGCGGGAAGAGGCCGAGCGGCTCGCCCGGATGGCCCACGAGGAGACCGGTCTCGGCCGCACCGACGACAAGGTTCGCAAGAACCTGCTGGTGACCAACAAGACCCCCGGCCCCGAGGACCTCGACCCGGAGACGGTGACCGGGGACCGGGGCATGAAGATGACCGAGTACGCCCCGTACGGAGTCATCGCGGCCATCACCCCGACCACCAACCCGACCTCGACGATCATCAACAACACCATCAGCATCCTGTCGGCCGGCAACGCCGCGGTGTTCAACGTCCATCCCAACGCCAAGCGGGTCTCCGCCGAGAACATCCGCCTCCTCAACCGGGCCATCGTCGGCGCCGGCGGGCCGCCCGACCTGGTGACGGGGGTGCCCGAGCCGACCGTGCAGAGCGCCAAGGACCTCATGCACCATCCCGGCGTGCGGGTGCTGCTGGTCACCGGCGGCCCCGGCGTCGTCGAGGAGGCGCTCGCCACCAACAAGAAGGCCATCACCGCCGGCCCCGGCAACCCCCCCGCCGTCGTCGACGAGACCGCCGACGTGGAGCGGGCCGCCCGCGACATCGTCGCCGGGGCTTCTTTCGACAACAACGTGATCTGCACCGACGAGAAGTCGACGATCGCCGTCGAGGCCGTCGCCGAGCGGCTCGTGCTGGCGATGGGGCGCAGCGGCGGCTACGTGCTCAAGGAGCACGAGCTGCGGCGCATCGAGAAGGTGATCTTCACGGAGCTGGGCCCTCCCAACAAGCCCGGGAAGATCAACCCGGCCTGGATCGGCCGGGATGCCGGGAAGATCCTCGCCGAGATCGGCGTGCAGGTGCCCGAGGACGTGCGCCTGGTGGTCGCCGAGGTACCGCGGGAGCACAGCCTGCTCTGGACGGAGCAGATGATGCCGGTGATGCCGGTGGTGAGGGCCAGGGACATCGACGACGCCATCGACCTGGCCGTCCGCTCCGAGCACGGGTTCCGCCACACGGCGTCGATCCACTCCACGAACGTCGCCCGGATCACCCGGATGGCGCGGGCCATCAACTGCTCGATCTTCGTCGCCAACGGTCCCAACTACGCCGGGCTCGGCGAGGGAGGCGAGGGGTTCACGTCGTTCTCCATCGCCAGTCCCACCGGGGAGGGCCTCACCCGCCCCCGCACCTTCTCCCGCATGCGGCGGATCACCGTGGTCGGGGCCCTGCGGATCGTGTGACGATGCGCCCCGCCGTCGCTCTCCTCGAGTTCACGTCGGTGGCAGTGGGCATCGAGGCCGGCGACGCCATGGTCAAGCGGGCGCCTCTGCACGCCACCTACGCCGGGACGATCCAGCCGGGCAAGTACCTGGTGCTGGTCGGTGGCGACACCGCCAGCGTCGAGGAAGCCGTGCAGGCCGGCGCCGCCGTTGGCGGCGAGTTCCTCAGCGACCTGGTGCTGCTGCCCGACGTGCATCCCGACGTGGTGGCGGCGCTGGGGGGCCGGCGGCGGGCCGGGAACGGCGAGGCGCTGGGCGTGATCGAAACCACCACCGTGGCGTCGATCATCGACGCCGCCGACGGCGGCCGCAAGGGCGCCGACGTCGAACTGGCGGAACTGCGCCTCGGTGACGGCCTCGGCGGGCGAGGCTACGTGCTGTTCTACGGGACCGTCGCCGACGTCGAGGCGGCCGTGGAGATCGGGTCGGCGCGGGTCGCCTCGGGGCGGCTCGTGGCGCGCCGGGTGATCTCCCAGCTCCACGCCGAGATGCACGACAACCTGGCCGCCGACCCCCGGTTCCGGGACCGCGCCGGCTCGATCGGCGAGGAGGGCGGCCGGTGAAGCTGGGGCGGGTGGTCGGAACGGTGGTGGCAACGGAGCGCTACCGCGGGCTCGAGGGCATCAAGTTCCTCATCGTCCAGCCGCTCGACCGGGAGCAGCGTCCCCAGGGCCGGCCCTTGGTCGCCGCCGACGCCGTGGCGATGGCGGGGCCCGGTGAGCTGGTGTACTTCGTGGCCGCCCGGGAGGCCGCCCAGGCGCTTCCGGAGACCTTCGTGCCGGTAGACCACGCCATCACCGGGATCGTCGATCTCGTGGACGTGGAGCCCTCTTCGTGAAGATCGGCCGCGTCGCCGGCAACGTGGTTTC
>CAYGCW010000106.1:0-8375 GCA_964348465.1 uncultured Acidimicrobiia bacterium
ATGACCTGGTCACGTCGGCGGCGGTGCTGGGCCGCAGCTTCGGGCTGCCGCTGCTTCAAGGTGTGGTCGGCGAGCCGGCTGGACTGATCGACGCCATGAAGCAACTGCTTCGCCTCGACCTGCTCGTCGAAGCGCGCCGCTGGCCACAGGCGGAGTATCTGTTCAAGCACGCCCTCATCCAGGAGGCCGCCTACCGAACCCTTCCCGACGATCGTCGCTCCGAGCTCCATCGCCGAGCCGCCGGGTGGCTCGAGCGGCGCTACGCCGACAACGTCGACGAGGTGGCCGGCCTGCTGGCCAATCACTGGGCGGCGGCCGGCGACGACGACCGCGCCGCCGAGGCGCTGCTGCGGGCCGGCGACGTGGCCCGGCGCGAGCACGCCCTCGACGAGGCCATCGACCACTACCGCACGCTGCTTCCGATCCTGGAGCGACGCGGCGACAGACGCGCCCGCGCCCTGGTGCTGCTGAAGCTCGCGCACGCGCTCCACACGGCGCTGCGATTCGCCGAGTCCAACGCCGTCTACCAGCGGGCGTTCGACCTGTGGGAATACCAGCCGTCCCCAGCCGCCACCGAGACGCTGCGCTTCTCGGGACCGCCGCTGTTCCTGCCCGGGGACCCGATCCGCTCCTACATGCTCACGGACATGCAGCTCCAGATGGCGATGTTCGACCGTCTCGTGGAGCGCTGGCCCGACGACACGCTCGTCCCGTCGCTGGCGGAACGCTGGGAGATCTCCGACGACGGCCTCCGCTACCGATTCACGCTCAGGCCCGGCCTGGTGTGGTCGGACGGCCGTCCCCTCACCGCCGCCGACGCGGCCTACGGGGTGATGCGCAACCTCGATCCCGAGCGGCCCGGTGTCTCGGTCGCCATGCTGTATGTGATCGAGGGCGCCAGGGACCATGTGCTGGGTGCCGCCTCCGATCCCGGCCTGATCGGCGTAGCAGCGCTCGATGCGCGCACGGTCGAGTTCCGGCTGGCGGCACCGGCGCCGTACTTCCTCTCGATGCTGAACCGGCCCGATTGCGGGCCGCAGCCGCGGCATGCAGTCGAACGGCTCGGCGACCAATGGGCCGATCCGGCCAACGAGGTGGTCAGCGGGGCGTTCCGCCGCGAGGCGCACGCGGGCGAGCTCGTGACGCTGGTGCGCCGTGACGACTACCAGGGTGCCCGGTTCGGCAACGTCGGCCGGGTCGAGTGGCGGCCCGGTCCCTACGACGACGCCGTCGCAGCCTTCGTGGCCGGACGGTGCGACCTGGTGTGGATCGGCGGTGGGTGGGATGGCCGTGCGCTCGACCAGGTCCCCAGCGGCCAGGTCTGCCAGGAACCGCCCGCCGGCTTGTACTACCTGTTCTTCGACTTCGCCCACGCGGCAGTCTCCGACGTGCGGGTGAGGAAGGCGCTCGCCCACGCCGTGGACCGGGAGGCCCTGGCGCACGCCGCGCCGTTCGACGAAGCGGTCGCAACCGGCGGGCTCGTGCCCCCGGCGCTGGCCGGGCATACGCCCGACATCGCGCTGCGCTTCGACCCGGAGCGCGCCCGCGCCCTGCTGGCCGCAACCGGGAGCCCGCAGCGGTTGCGAGTGGCGACCCTGGGGCGGGTCGAATGGATGGTGGGAGCCGTCGCCGAGATGTGGCGGGAGCATCTCGGACTGGCGGTCGATGTGGACGTGATCGGAACGCTGGCGCGGTGGTTCGAGCTGCCCGACGACACCCACGAGTACGTCGCGTATCCGGCGACGTGGTACCCGGGATACACCGACCCCGAGTATTTCCTCCGTCTGCTCCTGGCCGGCGACGCCAAGGACAACCCGGGAGGCTTCGCCCACCCGCCCTACGACGACCTGATCCGGAGAGCTGTGGCCGAACGGGACGAGCGCACCCGCCTGGAGTTGTTCCACGCCGCCGACCGGATGGCCGTCGCCGAGCAAGTAGCGGTCATCCCGCTGACCTACGGTTGGAACAAGTCGCTCCGTGCCCCCCACGTCCGCGGCTGGTGGGAGTTCGGCAAGTCGTGGGCGAACTTCGCCGACCTCACGATCGAACGCGAACCTGGCTGACGGCGCCCGACGTTCCCCTCACCCGGCGGCGGAGGCGGGGCGGGAGTCCCGCCGTCGATCCGTCGCCGCCTACCCAGCCACCGACAGCGCCAGCAGGACCTGCCCGCCGTAGTAGAGCGGCAGGCCCATGAGCCGGTTCGCGAACGCCGGGGTGACGAAGCGCTCCCGCGCCACGAAGAGGTCCGACACGTAGAAGAGCGCCGCCCCCCAGGCGATCAACGCCGTCTCCCCCGCTCCCTGCGTCCCGGCTGCGAGCGCCACCATCACGCTGATGACGGTCACGTAGGCCAGCACCGGCCTGCGCATTCCGCCGTCCACGTGCGGCAGCAGCCACCGCAGCACCGCCGCGGCGACGACCGCTGCTCCCGCCGCCGCCACCCCCGCCCACGCAGCGGCCACCCCGGCGACGGCGAACGCCCCGATGTAGGCAACGTGCCCCAGCAAGAACGCCGCCAGCCCGGCCCGGAACCGCGCCGTGTCTCGGAACATCAGCAACACGTCCCCCCAGAGCGACAGCGCCAGCCCCATGAGTATCCACACCCCGTACGGGGTCTCCAGCGCCCCCGACCCGAGGGCCACCAGCAGGAATCCCACCGAGGCCGACGGCTTGGCCGCGAACCGCAGGCCGCGCCGGTCCGCACGCTCGGCCACCAGCGTCGCCGAGAGCCCCGCCGCGGTCACCAGCACGCCCGCCACCGCGACATGGGTCATCGTCGGCCCGACCCCTCGCGACCGTCAGAGGCGCGACGCCAGGTGATCGACGAACGCCCCCGCAGGGTTCGGCAGCGCCTCGGGTTGATCGACGATGAACTGGAGCATCTGGCGCATCGCGCCGACGGCGACGGCCACGAGGAGGCGGTTCTCATCGTCGACCTGATGCACCTCATGCGTGCCTTTCCAGCGTCCATGGGCCACCGCGTTGCGGAAGCTCCGCCCGTTCGCCTGGAACCAGGCGGCCGCTTCGTCGGACGACACCGCGGCGGCCAGATCCTCCAGCTGGACCGGATCGCTCTTCGGGCGGAACCGCCCGAGAACGTCTTCGACGATCCCCAGCAGGAGCGCCGCGCTCGCTTCACCGGGAAGGTACGGGTTGGGATGCGCCCGCAACAGCTCGCCGAGCACATCGTCGACACCAGGATCGCGGTACTCCTCCCGGTATGTCTGCAGCAGCGAGGCCATCTCCTCGACCCTGCCCTGGTCTGCCTCGCCGATGAACTCCGTCGGCTCGTGCGCCAACCCGCCGAGCACGGATTGGCGCAGGACCGTCGGGATCCGAATACGGGTGGACCCCTCGTAGATGTACCAGCCGAGCAGCGATGGGTCGACGAAACGCCAGAAGCCCGCCAGGCGCAGTGCGGCGACGGCGTCGGTGCGCCGATGCTCGAGCTCGCCGAGTTCGTGGCTGCCGGTTCCCGGCAACCCGAGCACCGCGTGCGGCGATGCCAGGCTCCCGGGCGCCGCCAGCTTGGCGAGGAAGTCGCGCCGGATGTCGCGCTCTTCGATCTCCATCAGCTCCATGGAGTCGAGCGAGTCGACGAAGAACACGGTACGCCGGGAACCCACGGGGCTCGTGCTTCCCAGCCCGATCAGCGGTGACCAGCTGATGTACTCGCCGTCGTTGGCGTGCATCACACCGCCCGGCACCGCCACCGCCGCCGTCGAACTCGGCTCCGCATGGGTCAGCCGGCTGCCCGTGCGCAGCGCCGGCGGCGCGTCGCTGTCGATCGGCGGCCCGGCGATGCCCCCTGCGGGGCGCTCGCCTCTGTCGAGCCCGGCACGAATCGACTCGAGCGGCTCGCCGTCGAGCACGGCCGGTCCGATGGCGAGTATCGCCGCAGCCGCGGCCTGCTGGGCGACGGCGAGTTCCTCGTACCGGCGGGCCAGGGCGTGGTCTCGCGGCTCGCTGCCGTGGAGCGCGGCGCTGCGGGCGTCGTAGAGGGTGCGCGCCACCTCTTCCAGCTCCGGGCCTCCGTCGAGAAGCGCCGTGAGCCGGTTGCGGAACGTCGCCGCGAGGTCTGACCGGGCCTCGGGCAGCAGCAGAGCCTCGAGGGCGATCGTCGCCAGAACCAACTGGTCTCGATATCCGAGGGTCGGCTGGGCGCTCAGCATCAGCGCATCCAACGCCGCCGCCAAGTCGGCGTCATCGTGGGCGGCGTCGGCGAAGCCGTACAGCGCCGAGCCGAACTCGACTCTGTCCTTGGGCAGCGGCTCGCCGGCGGACTCCGGCATCAGGAGCCACTCATGGTCGGCGTCGCCCTGGACCCGCGCCACCACGCCATCGAGCTGGCCGAGATCGAAGTAGTAGCCGTCGTCGGGAGCACACAACGTCATCGAGGAGCGCATCGACCCCGGCGCCGACGCCGGTGCGGCGAGTGTGAGGGCCGCCTGGACGGCCCACCCGATCTGGGACACGAACCAGGTCAGAAACCCGGCTCCCATCCGCTCGAACAGGTCGTCTCCCGAGAAGCTGGGCTTCTTGAGTTCGATGTTGCGCCGCTGCTCCGGCTCCCCCGGCACGAGAATCGGCCAGTCGACGTCGGCCTCGATGTAGAAGAAGACGGGCTGCGTCGCCTCGTACACCCGCTCGTGGTCGGAGAACGCCCCGGCGACCAGGTAGTCCCAGACTTCGAAGGGGACCTGCCACAGCTTCCCGGGTCCGAAGTCCATCACTTCGTCGGTGGTCCTGAGGTGCGGAACGTGAGACCAGTAGTTGACGACGGGCATGTCCCCTCCCTGCGCTAGAGCCCTGCAGCCGGCACGCCACTGTAGACACCGGTGGTGGCCGATGGCGGACTCGCGACGTACGCCCGACGCGAAACCCCCGAGGGGGAGGTTCCGCCATCGCCTTGGATAACTAATCCTCGGCCACCGGGAATCGAACCCGGACCTCCCCACCCAGGGACATCAACGCTACCCGTCGTCGACCGCGCCCGGCAGAGCCCAAGGTCACATCGAGCGCCGTGGGGCTGAGACGCGTGGGAACTCCGGACGAGGCCGAGTCCCTAAGACTGGGAACCGGTGACTAACCGACAGGAAGCCGAAGCCCCCAGCGGCCTCACCCGGAGTTCTCCGCGAACTCTACACCCGGCGCTCATTCGGCGTCGGATCGCCTGATGCGGGTGGGCAGTTCGAAGTCGACCGCCAGGCCGCCCTCCTCCACGACGATCCCGGGAGGATCCGAAGCCGGCAGGTCGTTGGTTGCCAGCACCCGATTCGGCGCCTTCGCCTCCAGCTTCGCCAGGAGCTCTGCCTTGGGCACGGCCTTCCATTGCGAGTAGTGGGTGACCGACGTCACCGCCCAGCAGTTCTCCGGCATGAGTTCCTCGACGAAGCGCCGCGGCGTCGCGTTGTGGCTGCCGTGGTGGCCGACCTTGTAGAAGGTCGTCCTCGCGAGGAGCGCAGCCGAGGAGTCCGAGTCCATGGCGGTCTTCCAGCTGCCCCACTGCGAATCGCCGGGGAACAGCAGGAACTGGTCTCCCACTTCGAACATCAGCATCAGACTCGTGTTGTTGAGGGCATAGTCGAGCGTCGTGGCGCTGAGCAGCGAGTCGACCTCGACGAGGCTGCGCAGGCGGCCCTTGGCCTGAGCGGTGTCGATCTTGCGATCGTCTCCCCGGTACGTCGTGTACGCCTGCCAGTCCATGGGCTCGAGGTCGGGGAACGGCCGGTCACGGTCGTCCTCCTCGCCCACGGCGGGCGGGACGGCGGGAAGCATCGCCAGGTAGCTCTGTCCGCTCGGCGGATCCAGCTGCTTGATCACCTCCGGGCTGCGGGTCGGCCCGAGCACGTGGACCCGCAGCCCGCCGAGCGCCCGGGGCCGGAGCGGCGAGGCCGAACGCGAGAGGTACCTGACGGTGGGGTCGCCGGCGAAGCCGGAGCGCAGGGTGGCCATCGACTCGTCGTTCGAGAGCGCGTTGATCGCCATGCCGAGGATCAGCTCGGTGGCTTCGTCGCCGATCTTGGCGTTGGCGCGCAACCGCGCTTCGCTCTCGGTGATGCGCAACGCGAGGCTGCGCTGCGCATCGAGCAGTCTGCGGGCGTCGGCGTCGTCGGGGTTCTCCGTCCACGGGAGCCACACTTCGCCGACGCGAACCGCGCTCCACTCCGGGCGGCCGAACCCGGAGATGTGATCCTTGTGGCGGTGGGTGGCGACGACCATGTCGATCCTGGCGACGTCGTCCTCGCCGGTGGCGTCGGCGACGATCTTCTCGACCAGGCCCTCGTGGTTCTGACCGGTATCGCCGAAGCTGAGCGACCCGCAATCGATCAGGACCGTGGCGCGGCGGCCGGAAGGCGTCGGCAGGTCCAGCTTGATGCAGTCGCCGAAGCCGACGTTGTAGACGCGGATCTTGACTACGTCGTCGATCATGCCAGGTACCCGGGAGCCTTGTGGATCGACGCGAGTGCGAAACGGGACAGCATCCGTTTGTCCCAGTCCGCCTCCCCCGACCACGCCGCGGCCGGATCGCGCTCATCGCACTCGTCGACGAACACCGCCATCCTGTCCTTGCGTCGTATCGCCGCCTGAGCCATCTCGCCCCGAAGACCCTCGTGGGGCCACGGCTTGGCCACCACGTAGCGCGGTATGCCCTCGGCGGAGAACACGACCGTGGTTCCGGCGGAGGGTTCGAGGCCGCCCAGTTCCTTGCGCTTGGCGATGGTGTCGACCCACTGCACCACGATCTCCGTACGCAGCTTGCCGTCCTCGCCGACGCGAAACGTCGGGTTGAACCCGGCGACGGAGACGTTCCTGCCCTCCAGGAACAGCTTGGATGCGTTGTCGCCTCCGAAGCGGTACAGCGAGTCGTAGACGGTCCGGCGCCGCTCGTCGCGGGCGTCGCGGCGTCTCCTCCGGGAGACGTCCGCCAGGTCTCCCCAGTCCTCCGGCAGGCTCTCGGTCCGCCGGTCGTATGCGATCAGCTCGGGGACCACGAGACTGCTCACCTCCTCAGGCAGCCTGGGCAGTTTCACCGCGGCGGCGAGGCCGGGATCCCACAGGAGGGCGTCCTCTCCCAGCGAGGTGACCCCCGACGGGTAGATCCCGCGCCGGCGAAACGCCTCGATCAGCGCCGCCCGGCGTCCATGCGAGTCATCCGGGTTGAGCTCGTAGTCGGCCGTCACGAGGGCGCGCAGGAAGTCCCCGAAGTCGACGTCGAGCACGGGCAGGTAGTCGAAGGCGCGGAGGCAGGCCGTCAGGATCTCGTCGGCGGCAACGGTCGCCTCGCGGGCGGCCCGGTTGACCAGGTCGGGGTGAAGCGCTCCCTCCGGGAGGACGCCGGTGCCGCCGGTCGCCAACCGCAGCAGATCCTGGATGCGCGACTGGTAGAGCGTGAAGAAACCGTCGAAGACCGCCGCCACGAGAACCGACCCCAGCTGGTGAGGCGCAAAGGTCGTCGTGTATGCGGATGGGTCGGGTTCTCCGTCGAGGGCGCCGCGCAACGCACCGCCTTTGCCGGTGCCGTGCCCGAACTGAACTGCCAGATCGATCAGCGGGCTCGGGCTGCGGATGTCCGCTCGGGTCGACCTGATGGCGTCGCGCAACACCTCGGGGAACGTGAAGTGCTGGAAGATCGCCACGATGTCGGCGATAGCTTCATGGAAGGCGAGCACGTCCTTGTTGGTCGGGTACCGGTACCGGTACCGGATCTTGTCGACGATGGCGTGGGTGGTCTCGTGAGCGATGATGTCGTGAGAGAGGCACGTGAACACCCATTGCCGGGGCAGGTTGGCGCCCGGGTCTGCCTCGTCGGCGCGGAAGTAGCCGAAGAAGAGGCTGCGGCTCTCGTGGTCGTAGAAGGCATTGGCGCCGCGGAAGGCATGCGGGAAGACCTTCAGCGGCCCGGCGCGGAATCGGATCTCGCGGCCGAGGGCGCGTTCGGCGTTCTCGATCACCTTCATCGTGACGGCATAGACCATCTGCTGATGGAACTGGGGGTCCCCCTCTGCCGGATCGATGCCGCCGTTCATCAGGATCCCGGGGTCGTCCAGGTCGACCGGTGGGTAGAAGGTGTCGTTCGTCGAGTCGTAGTCGATGACTTCCACCTTCTTGCCTCGCGGGCCGCGGCCCAGGTCCTCGTTGGCAACGTCGATGGTTATCCGGTTGCCGGCGACCCGCCCCAACACCGGGTCGTAGGCGAAGATCTGGAGCGGCCGGCGCGCCGGACGGTATCGGTGGGCGGCGATCTCCCTCTCCCTTCTCGCGTGGCCCGATCCGAGGCTACCGGCCTGCGGCCGGCGCGGTGGCACCATTGGGGCCCGTGCCCCGAGGACCGGCCGGCAGGGCATTCGGCACGTGCCGTTGTGCCCTGGCGG
>CAYGCW010000107.1:0-6676 GCA_964348465.1 uncultured Acidimicrobiia bacterium
ACCTCCGTCCAACCCCATTCGTAGGTCTCTCCGGGGTCGATGACCGTCCCCAGATGGCGGCGGGCGAGACGCACGTACCGTGGCTCCCCCACCGCATCGTCACGGCGCGCGTCGGGCAGGTACGCGGACTCCAGGTAGTCGGCGAGGCCGCCGAACGCTTCGGCCGCCGGGCCGACGGCCGCCGCGAGCCGGGCGGTGAGTGCCGGCTCGGCCCCCTCGGTGGCCGCGTGCTCCTCGGGCAGCGATGCGAAGTAGCTCGCCGGATCTGCGTGCTGGCGGCTCTGCTCGATGCCGGACAGCACCTGGCGCCTCGCCACCGTCAAGCCCCGGCGGCGGCCCTCGTCCAGTGTGGCGCGGTAGCCGGCCAGCGCCTCCGGCAGGCCTTCCATCCGAGCGGCGATCGCTCCCCAGCCCTCCTCCGTTGCGCGCTCCATGATCTCGAAGATCTCACGGGCCGTCTGCAGGGTGGAGTCGATGCTGTTCAGATCGAGGAGATGCTCGTCATGAGCGGCATCGTCCAGCTCTTGGTCGACGAAGGTGGCCGCCACCCGTCCGGCGAGGTCGTGCCAGGGCCCGGGTGGCTCGGGCAGCGCCTCGATCTCGGCCCGCCATCGCTCGAGATCCGCCTGCCAGGCGGCGTGGCCGGCGGGACTGAGGTCCGGCCACTCGTGATCGTGGCCGGGGACCCCGGAGTAGGTCGCGTGCGTGGGCCAATGGGCGGCGATCTCGTCGACCATGCGGCTGGACAGCTCGAAGGCGTCGGCCATTCTCAGGAGTCCTGTCGGAGGGAGACGTCGAGACTACCGCCGCTCGGGAAGACGACGATCCGCATCGGCGAGATCGTCGACGAGTCCCGGTACCAGCTCGTAACGATGGAGGTAGGTGGAGATGAACGCCTGGATGGTGGCGGCTGCCGGCAGCGCCATCAGCGCCCCGGGCGCCCCGAGCAGGGTGCCGCCGGCGATGGCAGATCCGAACGAGATCGCCGGATGCAGTGACATCGTGCGGGCGGTGACCCGCGGGCTGAGCAGGTAATTCTCCACCTGCTGGTACACGGCGACGAACACCACCACCGCGATCGCTTTTCCAGGGCTCTCCAGCAGCGCGATCAGCGTAGGCAGCGCCCCGCCGATGTAGGTACCGACCACCGGCACGAACTGCGACCAGATTCCCACCCACAGCGCCAGCGGCAGGGCGAAGGGGACATCGATCAGCCGCAGCACCACCCAGGTGACGGTCGCCGCCACCGCGGCCAGCAGCGCCCGCGAATAGAAGTAGCCGCCCGTCTTGTCGATGGCGATCTCCCACACCCGCATGATCTCCCGCTGCCGGTGGGGAGGGAACACCGACAGCACCGCGCGGCGGAACCGGGGCCCCTCGGCCGTCAGATAGAACGTGAACAGGGCGATGGTGAGCAGCTGGAACACGGTGGTCAGCAGCCGCGACCCGACGCCGAACACACTGCCGGCCACATCCGCAGCCAGCGCCTGGAGGTTGGTGTCGATCTCGTTCAGTGCCGTGCTGGTCCGGTCGGGCGATACGTCCAGCCCGAACCGGGCCGTGAACTCGCTGAGGTCCTCGACATAGCCGGGCAGCCTGTCGATGAGCAGCAGCGTCTGGTCGACGATCAGCGGGATCATCGAGGCGATGAAGGTCCCGGTGGCGGTGACGAGGATCAAGAAGATCACGCCGGTAGCTGCGCCTCGGCGCCATCCCCGCTTCGCCAGCCAGTTGACCGCCGGCTCCAACGCCACCGACAGGAACAGCGCGATGAAGATCATCACGAGCAGGCTGCGGAGCTGGCGGAGGATCGCCAGGCCGAAGAACACGAAGGCCATCGTGGCGACGATGATGAGCATCAGGCGCGGTATCCACGGCGGCATCCCGTCGCGCGACCACGCCAGGCGGCGGCCCTGCTGGGCCGGCACCGGGCCTGCAGCTTCGGACGAAACCGGTCCTTCGGGTTCCACGCGGGCAGCGTAGACCCGGGGGTCTCCGCGGCCGGGGATTGTTCGCACGCGGGGTCCGCAGGCGGTGTAGGTTCGGCACATGGAGGTTCGGAAGGCGGAGCGGGGGGACCTCCTGGGGGTCGCCCGGGTCGTCCACGCGGCGTGCTGGGAGACCTACACGGGTCTTCTCAAGCCGCAGACGATCGCGGAGGCCGTCGCCACCATCTATACGCCTTCGGCGTTGAAGCGCTGGCTGTTGGCAGGCGAGCTGTACGTCGGCCTCGACGATGAGCAGGTCGTGTCCGGGTTCGCCATCGTCGCCCCCCACCCAGACCACGCGGAGGTGTTCGCCATCGCCGTCGACCCGTCCGCCCGTCATCGCGGCCTGGCGTCGGCGCTCATGGATCGAATCACCGCCGACGTCGGCGACCTGCCGCTCTGCGTGACGGTGCTGCTCGGCAGCCTCGATGGTGAGCGCTTCGCCGAGGCGCTCGGCTTCGTCCCGGGCGAGATCATCGAGAGGGACCTGTGCGGCGAAGAGGTCGTCGAGCGTCGCTGGTGGCGGCCTGCCGGGTAGGCGCGCCGGTACACTCGCCCGTCCATGAACCCCGACACCCTCCGCGACCTGCCCAAAGCGCTGCTCCACGACCACCTCGACGGCGGGCTCCGCGTCGACACGGTGTTGGACTTGGCGGCCGAGACCGGTTACGACGGCCTTCCCGAAACCGACGCCGACCGCCTCGCCGAGTGGTTCGACCAGAAACGCGCCCGGTCGATGGCGCACTACCTGAAGGCCTTCGAGCAGACCATCGCCGTGATGCAGACGGCGCCGGCGTTGGAACGCGTCGCCTACGAGGCCGTGCTCGACCACGCCGCCGACGGCGTCGTATACGCCGAGCTGCGGTTCGGGCCGATGCTGCATCTGCGGCGGGGTCTGGCGCCGCCCGACGTGGTGGCGGCGGTGCTGGCCGGGGTCGAAGCCGGGTGCCGGGAGACGGGTCTGGAGGCCGGGGTGATCCTCACGGCGCTGCGTACCGCCCAGGACTCGGAGCAGGTGGCCTCCCTCGCCCTCGACTTCAGGGATCGGGGGGTCGTGGGCTTCGACTTGGCGGGGAACGAGGCCGGCTACCCCGCCGACGCCCACCTGGCCGCCTGCCGGACGGCCCGGGAGGGCAACCTGGGGCTCACCATCCACGCCGCCGAGAACGACGGCCCCGACAGCTTGTGGCGGGCCTGGGCGCGCTGCGGCGCACAGCGAATCGGCCACGGCGTGCGGATAGTCCAGGACACCGTGCGCCGCGACGGGGAGATCGTCGAACTGGGTTCGTTGGCGGCGGCCGTGCGTGACCGACGACTTCCGCTGGAGGTCGCCGTCACCTCGAACGTCGACACCGGATTCGTGCCCGACGTCGCCTCCCACCCCGTCGGCGCCCTCTACCGGGCCGGGTTCGCCATCACGATCAACACCGACGACCGCCTGATGAGCCGCACCTCGCTGACCGCCGAGTTCCAGAAGGTCGTCGAGCACCACGGGTTCGGCATCGCAGAGCTGAGCACGATCACCGAGCAGGCGCTGCTGGCCGGCTTCCGGGACTGGCCGACCCGGCGCCGGCTCCTCGAGGACGTGGTTCGCCCGGCGTACGCCGCGCACTGATCTCACCGGCGCTGCCCGATGGGCCGCGCGGGAGGGCCGGCCGCACGCCGGCCGCCGCTACCGGCCTCTCGGTCAGCCCGCCGCCTCTCCCTCCAGGGCGGCGGCCTGCTCCATGACCCAATCGGCCACGGCCGCCAGCGCCTCTTCCTTGTCCCGCTCGTTGAAGCACTCGTGGCGGAACTGCGGGAACAGCCGGCGCTGGACGTTGGCGAGGTTGGCGAGCGGCGCCGAGGCAGTCGGCGGAACGAGCGTGTCGGCGCCGCCGTGGATCACGAAGGCCGGCACGAACAGGCGGTCCAGCCGCGCCGCCGCCCGATCCATCGCCGCGAACAGCTCGGCCCCGAGGCGGGCCGTGGTCTTCGTGTGCACCAGCGGGTCTGCGAAGTATGCCTCCCCCACCGCCGGGTCGCGGGAGAGCTGCTCGCCCTCGATGTCGTTCGGAAGTGCCAGCTTCGGCAGCACCCGCGACAGCAGCTTGGCGGCGACCTTCTTGATGACGGGCACGTCGGCCGCCAGCGCCGGCGCGGAGAGCACCAACAGGTCGGGAGCCGACCGGTCGCTCTCGGCATAGCTGAGGGCGATCAGCCCGCCCAGCGAGTGGCCGAGCAGGACCGTCGGCACGCCGGGCCGGCCGGCCCACGCGAGTTGCTGCTCCACGTCGTCGAGGTACCGGTCGAAGGTCTCTACGTATGCCCGGTGCCCCTCCGACTGCCCGAAGCCCCGCAGGTCGAAGGCAGAGGTGGCGATGCCGCGCCCGGCGAAGTAAGCCCCGGCGTGGTCGTAGCGCCCGCTGTGCTCCCCGAGGCCGTGGACGATCAGCATCGACGCCTTCGGGTCTGCCGTGTCCCAGGTGCGGCGGAAGATCGTGGTCCCGTCGGCGGCGGTGGCAGGCGTGGTCATGACAGCTCCTCGTGGGCGGCCAGGGCGGCGCCGACGATACCGGCGTTGTTGCGCAGCACCGCCGGAACGATCCGGGTGCGAATGTCGAGCCCCGGCAAGATCCGCTTGTGCTTCTTGCTGATGCCGCCTCCGAAGATGATCAGGTCGGGCCACAAGAGCGACTCGACGTGCGCCAGGTAGCGCTGCACCCTGGCGATCCACTCCGCCCAGCCCAGCTCGCCGTCCTCGCGCAGCCGGGCTGCGGCGCGGTCCTCGGCGTCGTGACCGTCCAGCTCGAGGTGTCCGAGCTCGGTGTTGGGGTGCAGCCGGCCTTCGACGAACAGGGCACTGCCGATGCCGGTGCCGAAGGTGAGCATCAGCACCACTCCCCCCTCCCCCACCCCGGCGCCGAAGCGCATCTCCGCGATTCCGGCGGCATCTGCGTCGTTGAGGAACAGCGAGGGATGTCCGGTCCGCCGCGACAGCAGCGCCGGACCGTTCCGCCCGATCCACGATTCGTCGATGTTGGCGGCGGTGTGGACGACGCCGTGGTGAACGACCGCCGGAAAGGCACAGCCCACCGGCCCGTCCCACTTCCCCTTCGCCACGATCTCGGCAGCCACGTCCATCATCGGGTCGGCCAGAGCCGGCCGGGGAGTGGGAATGCGGAACCGCTCGGTCAGCAGCTCTCCGGTCTCCACCTCGACCTTGGCGCCTTTGATGCCCGATCCGCCGACGTCGATGCCGAAGGAGGCGGTCACTCCCCGCGGTCCTCCATGTTCCATGTCACGACGAGGTGCCGCGCCGCCCTCGCTTCGTCGGGGCGGCGGACCGGGGTGCGATGGGGCGCCTCGTGGAGCCGCTCCGGATCGATGCTGGCCAGCTCGGCGATGTCGAGCATCGCCGCGGCAATCGCCTCGATGGTCTCCGGCGACTCCGTTTCGGTCGGCTCCACCATCAGCGCCTCCTCCACCACCAGCGGGAAGTACACCGTCGGAGCGTGGACGCCGCGGTCGATCAGGCCCTTGGCCACGTCGAACGCCCGCACCCCGTGCTCCCGTTTGAGCGGTGCCGCCGACGCCACGAACTCGTGCATGCACGGGCGCGGGTAGGGGATGTCGTAGGGGCCGGTGACCAGCGATTCGAGGTAGCGGGCGTTGAGCACCGCTCGCTCCGCCACCAGCCGCAGTCCCTCACCACCGAGCGCCCGCATGTACGAGAGGGCCCGCAGCACGACGAGGAAGTTGCCGTGGTTGCCGTGGACCCTGCCGATGGTGCTCTCGGGGACGTGCCAGCGCAGCAGCCCGTCCTCGTCCCTGGTCGGGAGGGCGCCGGGAAGAAAGCGCACCAGCTCCTCGACCACGGCCACCGGTCCCGAGCCGGGGCCGCCCCCGCCGTGGGGCGTGGCGAACGTCTTGTGGAGGTTCGAGTGGACGATGTCGAAGCCCATGTCGCCGGGCCGGGCCACGCCGAGGATCGCGTTGAGGTTGGCGCCGTCGTAATACACCAGCCCGCCCGCCTCGTGAATCCGCCGGGAGATCTCGGTGATGTCCTCCTCGAACAGACCGAGCGTGTTCGGGTTGGTGAGCATGAGCCCGGCAACCTGGCCGTCCAGGCGCTCGCCGAGGGCGTCGAGGTCGACCAGGCCGTCCTGGTTGGACGGCACCGAGACCGCCTCGTAGCCGGCCAGCGAGACCGACGCCGGGTTCGTTCCGTGCGCCGAGTCGGGAATGAGCACCTTGCGGCGCGGGTCGCTTTTCTCGGTGTGGTAGGCGCGCATGATCAGCAACCCGGTGATCTCACCGGACGCGCCGGCCGGCGGCTGGAAGGTGGCCCTGGCCATGCCGGTGATCTCACAGAGGATCTCCTCGGCGGCGGCGATCACCTCGAGCGCCCCCTGCGCCAGCTGAGGAGGCTGAGCCGGGTGCAGGTTGCGGAAGTCGGGGTGCTCGGCGGCCCAGTCGCAGATCTTCGGGTTGTACTTCATGGTGCACGAGCCGAGCGGATAGGCGCCGACGTCCACCGCGAAGTTGCGCTGCGCCAGGCGGGTGTAGTGCGCGACCAGGTCGCGCTCGCTCAGCTCGGGGAGCGGCGGCGGCTCCGGGGCCGCCTCGGGAAGATCGAGGTCGCCGCCCGGCACGTCGAGGTCGGACAGCGACCACGCCCGCGGCTTCGCTGCGGAGCACGGCCTGTC
>CAYGCW010000107.1:6686-8345 GCA_964348465.1 uncultured Acidimicrobiia bacterium
ACCAGACGGCAGGGCTTCCTCTCCAGGTGAAGCAGGACTTGCCAAAGCCAGGGCGGGGACGCTTAGCCGCGACCACGCCCGCCGCTTCGCTGCGGACAGGTCGCGCAGCGTCGGCTCGGCGCCACCCGCCAGCAGCGGAGACGCGTGGGCGAGGCCGCCCGGATCAGCCATCGGCGAGCACCTCCTTCAGCGCGTCGGCGTAGCCGTCCATCTCGGCCTTGGTGCGCCGCTCGGTCACGCTGACCAGCAGGCCGCCGGGCAGCTCCGGGTAGTCGCCCGACAGCGGGATCCCTGCCAGGAAGCCACGCGCAGCCATCGCCGCCACGGCCCGCTCCGGGTCGATCGGAAGCAGCACTGCGAACTCCCGCACGAAGGCGGCGTCGTTGGCGAGCCGGACACCGGGAAGCTGCCCCAGACGCTTGGCCAGGTAGCGAGCCTTGTGGGCGGACTGGAAGCCGACCTCGGCGAGCCCTCCCGGGCCCAGCCAGGCGAGCTGGACGGCGGCCGCGATGGCATTGAGGCTCTGGTTGGTGCAGATGTTCGACGACGCTCGCTCTCGCCGGATGTCCTGCTCCCGGGTCCGCAGTGTCATGACGTAGGCGGGGCGGCCGTCGGCGTCCACGGTGCGCCCCACCAGCCGTCCGGGGATGCGGCGCACCAGGTCGAGGGTGGCGGCGAACAGCCCCACCACCGGTCCCCCGAACGACATCGGGTTGCCGAGCGGCTGGCCCTCGGCGACGACGAGGTCACAGCCGGCGCTGCCGGGGGTCCGCAGCACGCCGAGCGTCATCGGGTCCACTGCGGCTACGGCCAGGGCGCCCAGGTCGTGAGCGGTGTCGACGGCGTCGGCGTAGTCCTCGATGACGCCCAGGTAGTTGGGCTGACCGAAGATCAGCGCCGCCGGTTCCGGTGCGGCGTCGGCCGCCCAGGCGGTCCGCCCCCCCACCGTGGGGTGCTCGACGATCTCGATCGACTCGGCGGTGGCGAACGTCGCCAGCGCCTCCCGGGTGCGCGGGTTGAGGCCGCGCGACACCCACACTGCGTTCCGTCTGGTGGCGGCGACTGCCAGATTCATCGCCTCGACGGCGGCGGTGGCCCCGTCGTAGAGCGAGGCGTTGGCCACCTCCATGCCCGTGATGTCGCACACCATCGACTGGAACTCGTACAGCGCTTGCAGCACGCCCTGACTGGCCTCCGCCTGGTAGGGGGTGTAGGCGGTGACGAACTCGGGTCGCATCGTGAGCGCCCTCACGACCGGGGGCAGGTGATGATCGTAGATGCCGCCCCCTGCGAAGCACACGAGGCCGCGGCGATTCTTGGCGCCGTACCCGGCGACCAGCGCCATCACCTCCGGCTCGGACAGCGGCGGCGGGACCTCCAGCGGACGGGCGAGGCGCACCTCCTCGGGAAGATGGGCGAACAGGTCGGCAGGCTCCGAGAGCCCGAGGCTCGCCAGCATCCGGTCGACATCGGCGGACGTATGCGGAGTGAAGTCCATCAGCGCTCCACGAACGGCAAGTCGGTGAGACGCACCGGGACGGCACGCTCGCGCACGATGAACTCCGCCGGCTCACCGATGCCCTCGGGGGGCGCCACGTAGCCCATGCCGATGGCCTGGTCCAGCATCGGACTGAAGTTGCCGCTGGTCACCTCGCCGGA
>CAYGCW010000108.1:0-8224 GCA_964348465.1 uncultured Acidimicrobiia bacterium
CCTGGAACAATCCTGGACGGAGATTGGCGTATCCCCGGCCGGGTCTTGGCCCCGCAGCGGATACGTTCGCGATGGCGGGTCGATTTCAGAGAGGAGGGCGCGGTGGACCGTTACCCGAACTACGACGCGTTCAAAGCCGCGCACGAAGCACGGGCCCAGCAGGTCCGGGTGTCGGCGGTCGCCGCCGGAATCACCCGGCGCCGGCGCCGGCCTCGCCGCCGGCTGAGTCTCCCTGGATCCGGGAGCCGCGACGAATGGCTGATGAGCCCGAGCCACTCTCCGGAGACCTTGTTCTGGGCTTGATTCGGCTGCCGGCGGACAGGACGGAGAGGAGCGCCGATGGACACCCACCGAGGCAAAGACCTGTTCCGGGACGTCGTCGAGCATGTCTGGCACCGCGGCGACCTGGGGTTCATCGAGCAGGCCTATCACCCGGCATACGTCGCCAACGTTCCCCGCCGCGGGTTCCAGGACCTGCGGGCGTTCCGGCAATACGTGACCGAGACCCGGGCTGCGTTCCCGGATATCCACCTATACGTGGAGAACCAGGTCGCCGAGGACGAGTTCGTCGTGAGCCGATACCGGGTGGTGGGCACACACACGGGTAACTTCATGGGCCTGCCTCCGTCGCATCGGCCGATCAACGTGTGTGCCATGACGATGGAGCGCCTCAGCGGTGGTCGGTTCGCCGAGAGCTGGACGTGCTGGGACGTCATCGGGCTGCTCCATCAGATCGGGCTGCTGCCGGAGATCTCCGAGCTGGCCGAGCGCGCGGTGGCGGATTCATTGCGTCGCTGAAGTATCGAGACACGGACCTTGGCGAGAGGAGGTGACGAGATGCGAAAGCGGCTGTTGCTGCTGCTCGTGGTGCTGATGCTGTTCAGCTTCTCGGGCGCAGCGCCCGCCGTTTCGTCTGGTGGGGGCTGAGCTGGAAGCAGAGCCGGCCTGCGGCCAACCGCACCGGACCTCTGGCATGACTCGCTGCCAACGAGGACCGCGTGTTTGGCTGCTGGATACCTCGAACAGCACCCCACCCTCGGCGGCCGCGGTAGCCTGCCTCCGTGGCCGACCTCCCCGATTACGTGCTGCGCAACCGCGCCCACTGGGACAAGTGGGCGCATACGTGGGTGGAGGGCGGCGAGCGCCACTGGGCGGGCGAGCCGACCTGGGGCATGTGGGGCATCCCCCAGAGCGAGGTGCCGCTGCTGCCGGACGACATGACCGGCATGGACGCCGTCGAGCTGGGTTGCGGCACGGGCTACGTGTCGGCGTGGATGACCAGGCGCGGGGCCCGGGTCGTCGGGATCGACAACTCCGGGCAGCAACTTGCCACCGCGCGCCGCCTGGCGGCCGAGCACGGCCTCGAGATCGAGTGGATCCACGGCAACGCCGAGCACGTGCCTTACCCGGACGAGTCGTTCGACTTCGCGATCTCCGAGTACGGCGTCGCCATCTGGGCCGACCCCCACAAGTGGGTTCCGGAGGCGCATCGGGTGCTGCGGCCCGGCGGCGAGCTGGCGCTGCTCGGCAACAGCAGCCTGGTGGCGATCTGCGTCCCGCTGGACGTAGACGAGCCGGCCGGGCGGACGTTGCTGCGCTCCTACTTCGACCTCCATCGCTACGACTGGGACGACGGCGAGGACGTGGGCACCGAGTTCAACCTGCCGATCTCCGGCTGGTTCCGGCTGTTCAACGAGACCGGCTTCGAGGTGCTCGACTTCTACGAGCTGCGAGCACCCGAGGCGGGCCCTGAAGTGCGGTTCTTCGCCAGCGCGGACTGGGCCCATGACTTCCCCTCCGAGCAGGCGTGGAGGGTGAGGAAGCGCTGACGTCGCCAGGCCGGGCCGTGGCGAGGCGCGCGGGAGTTCGCGTGGCTAGGTGTGCTGTAGGTCCGGGGCGCCGCGGCCGAAGCGCATCGAGTCGACGACGTGAACGAAGATCGGCAGGTACTTCGGCTCGAGCCGCAGCGTGCCCACGCACCGGATCTCCAGCTGCTCGTCGCCGGTCAGCAGGGCCAGGGCGTCGAGATGTGCCAGCTCCCGCCCGACCCGCGATGGTGCCGACCGGTAGCGAGCCATGAATGCCGGTCGGCCGTCGAGTGCGAAGTCGAAGGACTCGACCAGCTCGTACCCCTCGAGCCCGATCTCCCCGCGGGCGTAGGTCCGCTCGATGGTGCCGGCAAACCACCCCGACGCGGCCGCGGGCGGGTCCAGCTTCTTCATCTCGACCGTGAGCCTCGCCCGGTACCCGTCCTCCCACGGCGCGACGAATCGCAGCACCCCGGCGCTCTGCTTCTCGCCACGCCAGGTCCCCGGCGCTTCCAGAGACATCCCCAAGGCCGGGTCGGTGAACCGGTACATGCGCGGCAGAGATGGCGGCGGCGACAGGATCCTCACCACGGGAGCGAGCTCCTCTCCTCGGCGGGGCGGAGCGCCCGGCGGCGACGTGCCGGCGGGCCGGCCCGCCGTTCCCTCCCGGCGCGCGATCTCGCCCCGGCGTCCATGCCTCACCGCTACCAGCCGGAGCCCGTGCCCGCCTAGGGCCGATAGGCAGAAACTTCCTGGCATTTGGAGCACGGCGGCCGTGGGCTGCACCGCGGCCGCCGGACGGTGTCGAGCTCGCGCCGACGAATCATGGGTCCCGGAAGTCGCCGACCGAGCCGTCGAGCGCCTGGCGGATGAAGTCGGCGTGCCCGCAGTGCCGCGCCGTCTCCTCGATCATGTGGACGAGGATCCACCGCATCGACCACGGCTCGCCGTCGGGCGGACTGCGCTGCGCCAATTCGCCGAGGTCGTCGACGCCGGCCAGCACGGCCCGCGAGCGCTCGATGGCCCGTCGGTAACGGGCGAACAGTTCGTCGGTGGGCACGCCGTGGGCCGTGTTGAACTCCCAGTCGCGGTCCTCGTGCCACGGAGCGCTCCCCCACGGCTCCGGCAGCGGCTCGCCGGCGAAGTCGCCGGTGAACCAGTCGTCCTCGACGAGCGCCATGTGGTTGACGAGCGAGCCGAGCGTGAGGCTCGACGGCGGGATGGCGGTATGGAGCTGCGCGTCGGTGAGACCGGATGCCTTGTCGATCAGCAGCTCACGGAAGTACTCGAGGAACGCCACGAGCGTGTCGCGCTCCGAGGCCTGCTTGGGAAGGGGCGGTGGTTTCACGCGGTCGAGGCTACGCGGCCGGTCGTCGCCGTGCCGCCTCGGGACCAACCCCGCATCGATCCGAGACAAGGGTCTTGAAATGCCTACACCTCCCCCGTACCATCGAACATATGTTCGCAACACTGCCTGCCGACCTCGACACGATGCCGCCCGGCCCGGAGCTGGCGGCGGCTCTGTCGCACGTCGACGTCAACGAGGTGTCGGGCTTCGACCGGGTGGTCGTGCTGCGAGCCCATCAGCGGATGCGCAGCCACTACGCGGCGGCCGTCTATGAAGACATGGCAGCCATCTCCGACGTGTACCACGGAGAGATCGAACCCGACCAGTTCATCGACTACGCAGAGATCGAGATGGCCGCAGCGGCTGAGATCCGCTGCGCATTGCACCTGACCCGGCGCACGGCCGACTCCCAGCTCGGCTTTGCCCACCACCTGCGCGCCCGCCTCCCACGCGTCATGGCTGCCCTCGCTCACGGCAGCATCGACGTCGCCAGAGCCTGGGTGCTCGTGGGCGAGACCATCCACCTTCCCGAAGATGACGCCCGCGCCGTCGTCGACGAGGTCATGGCCGATGCTCCGGGGTGGACCACCACCCAGATCCGCCGAAGAGTTCGGCGGCTCTGCATCCTCATCGACCCCGAATCCGCCGCCGATCGCTACCGGAAGAGAGTGCAGGAGCGCCGGGTCGTGTCGAGCGCCAACGTCGACGGGACCGCCGATCTCACCGGGTACGACCTGCCCCCGGACCGGGTGGCCGCCGCCGCTCGCCACGTCGACCACCTCGCCCGCCAGCTCCGCCGCCGCGGCGAGACCCGGACCATGGACCAGTTGCGCGCCGACGTGTTCCTCGATCTGCTGTGCGGCACCGGCAAGCCCGACGGCGGCAAGGGAGCGGTGTTCCTCAAGGTCGACGTCGCCACCCTGGTGGGGCTATGCGACGAACCAGGCGACCTCGGGGGGTATGGCCCCGTCGTCGCCGACCTCGCCCGCCAGCTCGCCGCCGGCCAGCCCGACGTCGAGTGGCGGTACGCGATCACGGATCCCGACACGGACCGCATTTGCCGCGTCGGGACCACGCGCCGCCGGCCCACGACCGCGCAGCGCCGGCACGTGGAGGCGAGGGACGAGACGTGCATCTTCCCCGGCTGCGTGACCCCATCCCCCGACTGCGACCTCGATCACCGCGTCCCCTGGGCCCAGAGCCACGACACCGGCGTCGACAACCTCGCCGCCGAATGCGAGCTCGACCACACCATCCGCCATTCGGCCGGTTGGAGCTACGCCGCCCACGGCGACGCCGACTGGATCTGGAGATCGCCGCTCGGCCACAACTACATCAGCAGCGGCCGCTCGCCCTAGCTGCCTGTAGTGCTCTCGGCCGACTCAGTCCCCGGCGAACAGCGCGCGCACCCGGTCGACGGCGCGGCCGAGACCGTCGGCCACCCGGCGCCGCCGGGCGTCACTCGCCATGACCAGGGAGGCGTTGCGTCCGGGCACCGCCATCACGCCGCCGCCGGGATGGGTGCCGCCACCGCAGAGGTACAGCCCCTCGATCGGCGTGCGGTAGTCGCCGTAGAACGGAATCGGGCGGAACGAGAACATCTGGTCCGGGGTCAGCTCGCCCTGCATGATGTTGCCGCCCAGGAGCCCGTACCGCTGCTCGAGGTCTTGCGGCGTCAGCACCTCCACGTGCTCGACCGCGTCCGCGAGGTCGGGGGCGTACGCCCCGAGTTCGTCGACGATCCGCTTGGCCCAGGCGTCGCGCGTCGTATCGGTGTTCGGCGTCTCGTACGGCAGGTACTGCGTGAACGCCATCATGATGTGCTTGCCCTCGGGCGCGATCCCCTGCTCGTGGGCGGTCGGGAACATCACCTCGGCGTATGGATGATCGCTCGGCCGTCCGTACTTGGCGTCGTCGAAAGCCCGCTCCAGGTAGGCCATAGACGGCGAGATGGCCACCAGGCCTCGATGCAGGTCGCCGTCCTGATCCCAAGCCGGGAAGGTCGGCAGGCGCGCCAGCCCGAAGTTCACCTTGACGCTGCCGCTGCGGGTCCGGAAGCGTTCGACGTCCCGCACCACGTCCGCGGGCAGATGGGCCCGCCCGACGAGATCGAGGTAGGTCGTCGTGGGGTGCGCGTTCGACACGACCTGCCGGGCGGGCACGTGGGTGCCGTCGGCCAGCTCGACGCCGGTGGCGCGGCCCTCGGCGTTGATCGCGATACGAGCCACCGGGGCTTCGGTCCGGATCTCGGCACCGGCGGCGCGGGCCGCAGCGGCGATGGCGTCGGCCACGCCGCCCATGCCGCCCTTGACCCAGCCCCACGCCCCGAAGTGGCCGTCGATCTCGCCGATCCAATGATGCATGAGCACGTACGCCGAACCCGGGGTCATCGGCCCGCACCACGCCCCGATGATCGCCTGGGTGGCCAGGGCCCCTTTCACCCGCTCGTCCACGAACCACTCGTCCAGGAAGTCGGCGGCGCTCATCGTGAACAGCCGAATGAGGTCGTGGACGTCGCGCCCGGTCCAGCCGCGGAACCTGGCGCCGGTGCGGAACCAGCGTGGCAGTTCGGCCAGACGCATGTTCGGCGGCACCACGTACAGCAGCTCCTTCATGAGGCCGGCAACCCGCTCGAAGTACCGGTCGAAGTCGAGGTACGCCTCGGCGTCGGCCTTGTTGAGCTTGGCGATGGCGTCGGCGTCACGAGCCAGGTCGCCCCACAGCGTGAGGGAGCTGCCATCGGGGAAGGGGACGAAGTAGTCCGGGGTGATGATCGACACCTCGTACCCGAATCGCTTCAGCTCCAGGTCGGCGACGATGCGGTCCGGCATGAGCGACACGACGTAGGACGCGCTCGAGATCCGGTAGCCGTCCCACATCTCTTCGGTCACCGCGGCGCCGCCGAGGACGGCCCGGCGCTCGAGCACGAGGACGTCGAGGCCGGTGCGGGCAAGGTAGGCGGCACAGGCCAGCCCGTTGTGCCCGCCGCCCACCACTACGACGTCGCGGGTGCGCTCGGTCACGAGTCCGAGACTAGCCCGCCGGGCCGGATCCCGACCGGCCGAGCCGCCGGCGCTGGCACTAGCGGACCGGCGCCTCGAGGATCTCCAACGCCGCCGCAGCCGGGTCCAGTGCGGCCATCACGCCGATGGGAAGGACCGTGTTCGGGCACCCATGCCCGAAGTCGTCGCACTCGACCACAGGGAAGTCGTGGTGGCCCGCCACGTCGAGGAGGATCTCCGCGAAGGGAACCTCGGGCGGGGCGCCGGTGAACGAGGAGCCGTCGTTGCCGATCAGCACACCGCGCGTGCGCGCGAAGACGCCCATGTAGTCGAGGTGGTACAGGAACGTCTCGGTCGTGTCCGGAGGGTCGGCCATCCCCTCGAAGAAGAGGATCAGCTCGTCATCGAGCGGCACGGCGTACGGCGTCCCCGCGAGAGTTCGCAGTCCGACGGCGTCGCCGACGAGCCGCCCCCGCCCTATGTCACCGCCACGCACCGTCCTCCACTCGGAGTTCTTGGCCACCGGCCCGGTGCGACCCTCGACCAGGGTCGCCATGAACTCGGAGAGGTCATAGGCGCTGGGCTCCATCCCGAGATGCCACATCACCATGTTGCCGTTGAAGGTGACCAGGCCGGTTCGGGCGTTGAGGGCGAGGTTGAGCGCCGTGATGTTGCTGAAACCCATGAAGATGGTGGGGTGGGCGCGGATCGTCTCCCAGTCGAGGTGGCGGAGCACGCCGTGAGCCACCCGACCCCCGTGGCTGGCGATGATCGCCCTGACGGAGGGGTCGGCGAACATGCTGTTGATGTCCGCCGCCCGCTGTTCGGGGGTGCCGGCCGCGTATCCCTTCTCGGCGAGGGCATGCTCGGCGAGGACCGGCTCGAACCCCAGGTCTCGCAGCGCGGCCATCCCCCTTTCCAGCTCGTCGAAGGGGGCAGGAGAGGGCGACATCGCCACCGGCCAGGAAGGCGTCACGATCCCGATGCGATCGCCCGCCCGAAGCCGGGGAGCCAGTAGTGGTTCGCGCATGCGGGCAACCTAATCCGACGACAGCGGCTCCCCGTGCCCCGAGCCCGGATCCTCCGACGGCCGCCGGCAGCGCCGGCGGCCGCCGGATCCGGGTCCTATCCGAGCCCGCGGTTGAGCCGCTCGAGCAGGTTCTTCTGGACTTCGAGCTCCGCTCGTGTCGAGGCCGGGTTGTTCCGCACCGACTCGGCGGTCGCGATCACCGCCGAGAAGGCCGTGTCGTCGACCGCGTCCCCGTCGGTGTCGACCAGCTCGCTCCAGCCGATCGAGCCGTTGGCGAAGTTGAGCAACGCGGCCAGCAGCTGCCGGTCGAGCAGCTCGACCATGTCGGAGGTCTTGTCGACTCGGAGCACGTCGACGGCTTCGGCGAACGTCGCCAGCGGCCGCTGTTCGCTGAACACCAGGCTCACGAAGTTCACGATGTCGAGGAAGCAGCTCAGCTCTGATGGGCTGAAATGCGTCCTGCCGTTGCCGCGGTACTGATGGGTCCAGTAACCGGCCGAGCGTATCCGTGAGTCGTTGCCGACGATGATCACCACGGCCGTGTCGCCCGCCGAGCCGCCATCGTCGTCGGTGGAGTCGAAGACGATGTCGTACCGGCACGCGTCGCCGAAGGCGTGGGTCACGTCGCTGGTCTCGTCCCTCGGCTGCACCGTGGGGCTCGGGAGCGGATCGGCGCCAGGCGGATTCACCAGCCTGATGTCGACCACGTCCGGAGCGGGTGGCCCGTCGTCCCAGTCCCACCGGAGCGTCAGGTCGTCGCTCCCGGGATCGGTCGATCTGCCCGAGAAGTCGACGGGATCTCCTGCGTTCGCCAGGAACGTCGGCACGCCGTTGACGAGGATCGTCCCCGTTTCGTCGATCTCGGCCGTCGGAGCGACGTTGTCGACCGTCACCGTCACCGAGTCGGAGCCCGACCCGCCGTCGTCGTCGGTCACCGCGGCGACGACGGTGAAGACGCCGTTGTCGCCGTACTGCCGCGATCCGCTGATCGTCCCCTGGTCCAATGGCGGACCCGGGGTCGTCACGACCGGAGCGA
>CAYGCW010000109.1:0-8210 GCA_964348465.1 uncultured Acidimicrobiia bacterium
TATCGCAAGCGCTGCCGGTAGCTCTCGAGCTCGCCCTCCAGTCGCCGGCGCGGTGCCCGACCGGATGTGTCCTCCAGATACACGACGTGGAGACCGTCGGGGCCTCCCGGGGCGGTCATCAGAAGCCCCGCCGAGGTGGTGGCCCCCGTCGCGCCTCGGTATCGGACCTCGGACCAGCCCGGTGCGGCGGTGCCCTCTGCCACCGTGACGAATTCAGCGAACCGGGCTCCCGCCAGCTCTCGCTGCGGCCGGCCCAGCAGGCGGCACATGGCGTCGTTGGCAGCGACGATGGTCCCGGACGCGTCGAGGACGGCGGCGCCGACCGGCGACGAGGTGAACGCGTGCTCGAACATGGCCGCGTGTGCGTCGGCGGTCGCCGCGGCCGCGGTGGCCGCGCTCGGGGGCCGGGCGCCGAGGACCTCGCCCACGCAGCGGCACTCCGCGGTGATCCGTCGGTGAGGTGGTCGGGGACATCAGGACCCGAGGGTACCGGGCCGCACGCGCCCGGTCTCGTCGTTGAGGGCATGCAGCTCGCCGGCCAGACCGGCGGTCAGCGCTCCGGGCGGCATGCGCCACGCCCAGTTGCCTCCGGGCCGCCCGGGCGTGTTCATGCGCGCCTCGGCTCCCAGCCGCAACAGGTCCTGGAGCGGGGCGAGAGCGAACGCCGCAGGAGAGGCCCACACCGCGGCCACCATGTCGCCGGCGATGTCCGCACCGTCGGAACCCAGGTAGGCGAGGGCGAGCGCCTGCTCGGCGGGCTCGGCCGACGCGAACCAGCCGGCGGTGGTGTCGTTGTCGTGGGTGCCGGTGTAGGCGACGCTCTGCTCGACGTAGTTCTCGGGCAGGAACTCGTTGTCGGGGTCCCCGTCGAACGCGAACTGGAGGATCTTCATGCCTGGCAGGCCTGTCGCTTCGAGCAGGCGGGGAACGGCCGGGCTCAACTCGCCGAGGTCCTCGGCGATGATCGCCAGGTCGCCGAGAGCCGCTTCCACCGCGGCGAAGAAGCGCTCGCCGGGCCCGAGCCGCCAGCGTCCCGTCTCGGCGGTCGGGGCGCCGGCGGGGATCTCCCAATAGTCGGCAAACCCGCGGAAGTGGTCGATCCGGACCAGGTCGACCATCCGGAACGTCATCTCCAACCGGCGAATCCACCACTCGTAGCCGGTGGCGGCGTGCGCATCCCAGTCGTAGAGCGGGTTGCCCCACAGCTGGCCCGTCTCGGAGAAGTAGTCGGGCGGCACGCCGGCGACCACGGTGGGGTGGCCGGACTCGTCGAGGTGGAACAGCTCCGGGTGGGCCCAGACGTCGGCGCTGTCGTGGGCGACGAAGATCGGGGCGTCCCCGACGATCCGCAGCCCCAGGCCCCCGGTCCGACCCCGCAGCGCCGCCCACTGCCTGAAGAACACGAACTGCCGGAACACGTGGCGGTCGGCCAGGTCGGCGAGCCGGTCCCGGGCCGCTCCGAGGGCGTCGGGGTCGCGCCGGACCAACTCGGGGGGCCAGTCGGTCCACGGCCCTCCGCCCTGGTCGTCCTTGATCGCCATGAACAGCGCGTAGTCGTCCAGCCAATCCGCCTCGGCTTGCCGGAACGAAGCCAGTTCCTCGCCGAGGCCGAGGCCGGCTCCGGCGGTGAAGGCGTCGTACGCCCGGTCGAGCATGGCCAGCTTCCAGGGGATGACGGTGCCGTAGTCGACGCGGCTCTCGGGGAACGGCGGCCGGTCCTCGAGGTCTGCGGCGGCCAGCAGCCCGGTCTCTGCCAGCAGCTCGGGGGAGACGAGGTAGGGGTTGCCTGCGAACGCCGAGAAGCTCTGGTACGGGGAGTCGCCGTACCCGGTGGGACCGAGGGGGAGCACCTGCCACAGCGCGGAACCGGTCGACGCCAGCCAGTCCGCCCACGCGTGCGCTTCCGGGCCCAGGTCGCCGATCCCGTATTGCCCGGGGAGGCTGGTCGGATGCAGGATGATCCCGGAAGCCCGGTCGAGGTACATGGTGGCGCATCTTACGGGCGGCGGCCGGCGCGGCCTGTGGCGACCAAGGCGCAGTAGCCTGATCGGAGGCCGGGGAAGGGCTCTTCCGCAACGTGGAGATGGGCCGATCGAAGTCGACAGATTCGACGTGCGCTCTCGAGACGGGACCTCGCTCGCCGTGTGGCCGGCGGGCGAAGGGCCGCCGCTGGTGCTCGTGCACGGCGCCATGAGCGACCACACGAACGACGCCCTGTTCGCCGCGGAGCTGGCCGATACCTTCACCACGTTCGCCATGGATCGGCGCGGCCGCGGAGCCAGCGGGGACGCTGCGGGGTATTCGATCGAGCGCGAGTTCGAGGACGTCGCCGCCGTGGTCGACGCGGTCGCGGCGCGCAGCGGCCAACCAGTGGCGTTGTGGGGCCACTCGTACGGCGCCGACTGCGCCATGGGCGCGGCTGCGCTCACGGAGAACGTGGCGCGGCTGATCCTCTACGAGCCGGGGCTGGGCATGTCGTATCCGCCGGGTTCGGTCGACGCCGTCGAGGCGGCCCTGGCTGCGGGCGACCACGAGGCGGCGGCGGTCGCCCTCCTCGCCCGGGTGGTGGAGTTGACTCAAGACGAACTCCACTACGTGCGGTCGCTTCCGACGTGGTCCGCCCGCCTCCGGATCGTCCCGACGGTGCCCCGCGAGCTGAGAGCCGAAACCGGCTGGGTGTACCAGTCAGGCCGATTCGACGGTGTCGCGGCGCCGACCCTCCTTCTCGGCGGTTCCGAGAGCCCTCCGGAGCAGGCAGCCGCCACCCGGCGGGCGGCCGAGGCCATGGCCGAGTCCGAGGTGTTGATCCTCGAAGGCCACGCCGACATCGCGCACCGGACCGATCCGGCAATGGTCGCCGCGATCGTCCGCCGGTTCGCCGGCCCACCGGAGGCGCGGCTGGAGGCCCGGCCGCCGGGCGGTATCTTCCCCGCCCCATGACCGACACCACCGACTTCCTCCTCTATGACGAGTCGCAGCGGTGGACGGGCGCCGCGCTCGCCATCATGGTGACGGTGCTGGTCCCCTCGGCGATCTGGCTGGTGGTGTGGCCCGAGCTCGACGCCCCCGCCCTCACCTGGCTCGTCCTGGGGCTGCTGGTGGTGCTCCCGGTGGCGCTGCTGGTCACCAGGCTGCGGGTGAGGGTCGGGATGGGCTGGCTGCGGGCGACCATGTTCCCGCTGCCGTACCGGCGGCGGGTCGGGATCGACGAGGTGGAGTCGGTGGAGTTGGTCGACGTGCGGCCCATCAGGGACTATGGCGGGTACGGCGCCCGCAGAGCGCCCGGTCGGGGGACCGCGCTGCTGATGGGGGGGACCCGAGCAGTGCGGCTCACCCTGCGCGGGGGCAGGCTACTGACGATCGGCACGCCCGATCCCGAGGCGCTCGCACAGGCGATCGTCCTCGCCGGCGGGCCGCAGCCGGCGGCCTGATCCTCAGTCGAACAGGCCTGCGGCCCGCCCCGCCACCAGCACGTCGACGCGGTCGATGCGGGCCAGGACCGTCCTGATCTCGGCCCGGAACGCCTCACGGCGCGCCGCCACGTCCGGCCCCGGCTCCAGCAGGCCGCGGTTGGCGGCCAGGTCGAGCGCGGTGCCGAACAGCACCATCGACACCGACTCGGCGCTCTCGATGCGGCGCTGCAGCAGGTACTGCTCACCGAGAGCGAGGCAGTCCCTGAGGAACGGCTTGCGGTCCACCGGCGCGTCCGGGTCGCGGTGGGTGAGAGCTTCGGCGACGACCAGGTACGCCTCCAGGAAGGGCCGCAGCACCCACTGCGACTTGTAGGGGCGGAACCGGGCCAGCACGGCGGCGGCGTCGCCGGCGGCCAGCTCCTTGCGCCACTCGGGGTCGTGGAAGTCGAGTTCCCGCCGGAGGTCGTCGAGGAAGTCGTCCTTCTTCTGGAAGAAGAACTCGAACTTCAGCAGGTCCCTGAGCCGGAGCGCCTCGGCCCACACCTCCTGCTCCGGGTCGGCGACGCCGGGCTCGGCGGCCCGCAGGAGAGCCAGCTCGGCGATGGCCGAGTCAACGAAGAAGTGGATGATCGTGTTGCGGTAGTAGGCGGCTGCCAGGTGCTGGGCCGGCTCGATGATGTACACGGTCTCGGGTCCGGCGTCGTGGCGGCTGACGACCCCGGCTGCGACGAGCTGGTCGAGCGCCTCTCGCACTCGCTCCGGGGTGTCGAGTTGGAGCGGTTCGGTGGACGGGATCCCGTGCTCCTTGACGTAGGCCACGTACGGCTCCAGGGCCGCCAGGGTCTGTTCCACGCTGAGCGCCCGGTCTCTGGTCCCGAGCAGCGCCAGTGTGACCAGCGAGATCGGGGTGATCGGCGTGACCTCGTTGATTCGCACGGCAGTCTCGAAGGCCAGCTTCTGCACGGCGAGGTTCTGCTCGTCTTCGGACAGGGCGGCGGTGCGGGAGCCGGCCTCCTCGAGCAGCGACACCGGCCTGCCGAAGCGGAGGTGGATGGCGCCGTGGGGCCGACCGAGGCGCCGCACGCTGTCGATCACGTACTTGACCGACTCGCTGCGCTTGGGCTCGCCGCGCTGCTCGCGGGCATAGTCGCTCACGTCGAAGAGCTGGTCGTATGCGATCGACACGGGGATCAGCACCACGTCGTCGCTGGCGCCGGCGCGCCAGGCGTCGAACACGTAGTGGAGCATTCCGTAGCGGGGGGCTCGGAGCTTGCCGGAGCGGGACCGGCCCCCTTCGACGTACCACTCGAGCGGAAAGCGCTTCTCGACCAGGTAGGTGATGTAGAGCCGGAGCACCAGCTTGTAGAGCGGGTTGTCCTTGAACGTGCGGCGGATGAAGAACACGCCGCTTCGCCGCACGAGCGGTCCTACCGGGAAGAAGTTGAGGTTGATCCCGCCCGCGGTGTGGTTCTGGGGCAGCCCGTTCTCCCACAGCGCCAGCTGGAGCACCAGGTGGTCGAGGTTCGACTTGTGGCTCGGCAGGAATACCAGCGGGTGCCGCTGGCCCATCTGGTAGAGCGCCTGCAGCTCCTCCCTGTCGTACTCGAGCTCGTCCCCGTAGGCGCGGTGGATCAGGCCCTTGATCGCCAGCGCCAGCAGGTCGATGACGTAGGGGCTGTGAGCGGCGGCGATCTCCTTGAGGTACGCGGCCGCCTTCCGCGTCGCAGCGGCCCGGTCCTCGCCGATCTCGTCGGCGACCTCTCTGATCCATGCCCGGGTGGAGCGGCGGGAGAGTAGGTCCTCGCGCACCAGCGCCGGAACCTTGTAGCGGGTGCCGCGCAGCCGGCGCTCGGCGACCTCGAGGGCGAGATGCGCCCGCAGAGAGACGTATTCGGCGAACGTGATGTCGTCGGCGGTGACCGGGCCGACGTCCGTCTCGCCGTTCCAGCGCTCGCGCATGTCGCCCGCCGTCGCCGGGGTGGCTGCGACGATCCGGCACCGGTCTGGAGTGCTCCAGAGGATCCAGCGCTGGCGCAGCGGGTCCGGGTCCCGGGGGTCGCCGAGCTTCAGCAGGTCGATCCACGAGGCCCGCCGGCGCCCGTCCCGCTCCGGCGCCAGCCAAACCACGCGTAGCGGCACGACCAGCGGGTCGTCGTCGCGGTGCAGTCGGGCCCGCAGGCGCGGGTTCAGCGACCAGTCTCCGGCCCGCCGGCGCCTGGTGCGGGGGATGGAGGTGATCGTCACGTCGCCGGCCGGGAAGTCCGGTGGGCGCGTGCGCCCCACCCAGTCGTGGAGCAGGCGGCGCTCGAGGCGGGAAGAAGCATCGGTGACGAACACCACCGCCCGCCCGCCCGTGGCGGGCCACGGCGGTTCGTCGGTGAGTCGCTCGGGGAGGACGAAGTCCATGGCCATGGGGCGCCGAGTAAAGCAGAAGAGACGCGCCGAGGGGGCGGCCGGTGTGACCGCCCCCTCGGGTAGTTGGATCGGTGCCGGCTCCTAGACGCCGGGGCCGCTGTCGCGGGGGGCGAGCTTGCGCCACCACTGCTTGGCGGTGTCGATGCCGCCGACACCGAACGAGATGGCGAACGCCACCGCGGCGGCGCCCACGATCGCCATGAACAGGGTGTTCACCACCTCTTCGCCCACGTTGAGCGTGTTGAGGGCAGCGATGATGCCGAAGGCGACCAGCGCCCAGCGGATCGCGTCGGCGAGCCACGGGAGGCCTTGGCCGTCGGCCCACGGTCGGGCCAGCTCGGCCAGGAACATCCCGATCCAAGCCGCCACCACGAGGATGATCGCCGCCACGATCACCAGCGGCAGGTAGCCGACCAGGTCGGACAGCAGGTCGGTCAGCCGCTCGACCGCGAGAGCTTCGGCTGCGAGCAGGAACACCACGAACAGCAGGACCACGTACGCAATGGTGGCGATCAGGCTGGCGCCCGTGTAGCCGGCCCTGCTCAGCGGCGCGGCGAGGCCGGCCCTCTCGAATGCCCGGTCGATGCCGACCCGGTCGAGGATCCTGCGCAGGAAGTTGCGGACGATCTTGGCGATGATCCAGCCGACAATGAGGATCAGCAACGCGCCGATCAGCTTCGGGAGGAAGTCCGTGATCGCCGTGCCGGCGCTTTCCAGGCCCTCCTTGAGACCGTCGAAGAAACTTGCCGCTACGAGCATGAGGTTTTGCCTCCCTCACTAGACGTCGTGGACTCAGACACTTAGCACGAAGGAAAGTTCTTTGTCCACTGGACGGCTCGCCGTCGGGCGCCGGACGCGCTGGAGGCCCGGCCGAAAGCCGGGCCTCCAGATCTCTCGAGATCGGGTCGTTCAGCTGCCGCCCAGCATGCCCCCCAGGGCGCCTTTGGCTTTGTCCATCAGGCCGCCGCCCTCGTCTCCACCGTCGTCGCCGTCACCGGCGTCTTCATCGCCGCCGAAGCGGTTGAGCTGCGAGGCGATAGGACCGGGCAGCTTGTCCTTGAGGAAGCCGATCACCGTCTTGACGATCCCCTGTGCCTTTTCGGCAGGGATGTTGAATTGGGTGGTGATCTTCTCGATCAACTCGTCCACGGGCGTCCCTTCTGTGCGATTGCCGGACCATAGCTACGACACACGCGCCGAAGGAAAGTTCGCCGCCGGCTGCTGCGCTAGCTGACGGCTTGCAGGGCGTCGGTGCCGTCGTCGAGGACGACGGCCCGCTGCAGCGAGAAACTCACGACGAGGTGCGCCGCCGGATGCGGCCCGTCGCTGCCGAGCAGTTCGCTCACACCGATGCCGCGGGCGAGGTCGTGGTTGCAATGCTCCTCGCAGCGCCGATAAGGATCGTGGACGATCTCCATCCGGTCCATGCCGACTCATCGGCACCGACGGCCCGAAAGCTGAGCGAGTTCTGACGGGCCTAGCCCGAAGCGCGACTCCAGACCACGCCGATGCCGTCGAGCAGCGTGTCGGTGCCGGCGTCGTACGTGTACTCGGCGCCCGGGAATGTGCCCAGGAAGAACGTCGGCCGGGCATGGCAGTAGACGTCGAGATCCGCGCTGAGCACGTCGCCCTCGATCGTGGCGCGTCCGGTGACCCTTGCCGCGTAGAGCGGGACGCCGCTGTCGTCGAGGCCGCAGACGCTGGCGCCGTAGTCGATGAGCAGCACTCGCGGCGACGGGCCGCCGCCGATCGCCATGCGCATGTCGCTGCCGTCGATGTCGACTGCGGTCCACGCACCCGTGAACGGCGAGGGAGCGGCTCCGGCCGGGGCCGCCATCGCCCCGACGAACGCCGTCACCATCGCCACCGTCAGGGCGAGTCGATACCACCTTCTCATTGGCGCGCTCCTTTCATTCCCCCTGTTGGCTCTGCGTCAGCTTCCGATGCGGACCTGGGCGGCGAACCCGCCGGCGTTGTCGTCCGAGAACCCGACGTTGTCGTTGACGGCCAGCCACAGGGTGCCCGAGTCGGGGGCGGGACCCGAGAACGATGAGCCGACCAGGAACGTGGAGCCGCCGATCATGCCGACCAGCGCCCCGTACGGCACCCCGTCCAGGTAGCAGCCCACGGGGGGTCCGCCGGCGTCCGGGCAAAGCGTGACCTGGCCGTCGGCGTCGCTGCGGGCACCGGGGAAGAACCGCAGCGGTCCGGTGATCGCCTGGCCGCGAGCCTCGATCTCCACGGCGTCTCCGGCGGTCATCGCGATGCCGGTGTCGACCCAGCCGGCCGTAGCAGGCACGAACTTGGTCCCTGCCGGCTTGGCGGCCAGTGCCGTGGCGGCGGGCATGGCTGCCACCAGCAGCGCCGCAACGACGAGAAATG
>CAYGCW010000110.1:0-6821 GCA_964348465.1 uncultured Acidimicrobiia bacterium
GTCGCTCTCGCCGCCCGCCGGGCATGCACCTAACCTTGTCCGACGATGGTGCGCCCGATCGTCGACGTCCATGTTCACCTCGCCAGCCCTGACTGGTTGCACGGCTCGATCGGCCCGTACCTCGACAGCGTGGCGGAGTTCTTCGGCCGCCCGATCGAGGAGGAGATCGAGGCGACCGCGGCGCGCTACGACGAGTTGGGCGCCACGGCCGTGTTGCTCGGCTGGGATGCCGAGCGGAACACGGGCCTGCCGCCGCTGCCCGACGAGCTGATCGCCGGCTACCAGGAGCGTTTCCCGGAGACGTTCGTCGGCTTCGGCTCGGTGGATCCGCTGCGGACCGACGCCCCCGAGCGGGTCCGCCGGGTCGCCGACCTCGGCCTGGCCGGTCTCAAGGTCCATCCCACCATGCAAGGCTTCGATCCCGCCGCCGACGAGGCGATGCCGTTCTTCGAGGCCGCGGCCGGAGCGGGACTGCGGATCCTCACCCACGTCGGCAACAGCGGGCTGGGCGCCCGCCGCCCCGGCGGCCAGGGGCTGCGGATCGACCTCGCCCAGCCGCAGCGCGTCGACAGGGCGGCGGCGGCGTTTCCCGAGATGCCCTTCATGCTGGCGCACCTCGGCGCGCCGTGGGAGGCCGAGACGCTGGCCATGGCGCTCCACAAGACCAACGTGTTCACGGACGTCTCCGGATGGAAGCTCAAGTACCTTCCCGAGGCTGTGGTACGCGACATGAGGGGCCGGCTCAGGCACCAGGTGTGCTTCGGGTCGGACTACCCGATGATCGACCCCCAGCGCCAGCTCGCGGACCTGCGAGCCCTGGCCCTGCCCGAGGAGGTCGAGGAAGCAGTTCTGGGCGGCAACGCCCGCCGCTTCCTGGGCCTGGCGTGACCGCAGCGCAAGCTACCGCCGCCCACAGGCTGGCCGAGCGGGGCATCTACGTCGGCACCTGCTCGTGGACGTCGCCCACCCTGGTGGAGGGTACGGACTTCTACCCTTCCGGCGCCGACAGCGCCGAGGAGCGGCTCCGGCACTACGCGTCGCAGTTCCCGATCGTCGAGGTTGACTCGACCTACTACGGCCCGCCCCGGGAGCATGTGGCCGGTCTCTGGGTGGAGCGCACTCCCGAGCGCTTCGTCTTCGACATCAAGGCGTTCCGGCTTCTCACCCAGCATCCCACCCCGCCCCGCACGCTGTGGAAGGACATGCGCGAGGAGCTGCCTCCCGATGTCGCCGCCAAGAAGAACGTCTACGCCAGAGATCTGCCGGACGAGGCGCTGGAGGAGGCGTTCCGCCGCTTCAACGACGCCCTGCTGCCGCTGCACTCTGCCGGCAAGCTCGGCGCCGTCCTGTTCCAGTTTCCGCCGTACTTCTTCCCGGCCCCCGCCTCGTACCGCTACCTGGAGAAGGTTGCCGCGCTGGTGCCCGATTACCAGGTGGCGGTCGAGTTCCGCAACGACCGCTGGCTCGACGAACGGCGGCGGGAGCGGGTCCTCGACTTCCTCGGGGACCACGGCTTCGCCTATGTCGGAGTCGACGAGCCGCAGGGGTTCCGTAGCTCGGTGCCTCCGGTGGCGGCCGCCACCGCCCGGCTGGCACAGGTCCGCTTCCACGGCCGCAACGCCGACACCTGGGAGGCCAAGGGTCTGACCGCCGAGGAACGCTTCCGCTACGACTACGACGAGGCCGAGCTGGCGGAGTGGGTGCCCCGCATCGCCGGCTTGCGTGACGATGCGGAGGTCGTCCACGTGCTGATGAACAACTGCTACGCCGACTACGGCGTCCGCAACGGCCACACGCTGGCGGCGCTGCTGGACTCGGCGTTGTGAGGTCCCGCGTCCGTCATGCCGCGGCGAGGTCGGCCCGCAGCCGATCCACCTCGGCTTGGAGCCGATTCCAGCCCTCGCCGATCGCCGGCCAGTCCGCAGCTCGGGCGGCTTCGTTGAGTTGCCTGGCCGCGAGGTGGCCGCGCATCGCCCCGAGCGTGCCTAGTTCGCCCTTGAGCTGGTGGGAAGGCCGCTCGACGGCTTCTGCGTCCCGGCGGGCGATTCCGTCTGCGATGCGTTCCGCGAGTGCCGGGAAGCCTGCGAGGAACGTGTCGAGGACCTCCAAGAGCGCCACCTCGTCGCCTCCGAACAGGTCGAGCGCTCTGGCGCGGTCGAACACCGGCTCGGTTTGGCGAAGTGGAGCGTCGGCTCCCCTCGTGAGCATCTTCTCGACGGTCTCGACCAGCGTGGCGGTCCGCAGCGGCTTCACGAGGTAGGCGTCCATACCCGCCGCCAGCGCGTCTTTTCGATCGCTCTGCAACGCATGCGCCGTCAAGGCCACGATCCGGATGGGGGCTCTTCCTTCCAGAGCCTCCGTCTCGCGGATCGCCCTCGTCGCGTCGAGGCCATCCATGACCGGCATCTGGATGTCCATCAGAATGAGGTCGAAACGACCCTCCCGCCAGCTCGCCAGTGCTTCGTGCCCGTTTTCCGCCTCGGCCACCACGTAGCCTCTCCGTCTGAGCACCTCGGCGGCGATGCGGCGATTGGTCGGGCTGTCGTCGACCACCAGCACGCAACGTGTCCCCTCTTCCTCTCGCAAGGAGTGCTGGGTCACCAGCGTCGCCTGCTGATCACCCGCTTGGCCGGCCCTGCGGACGGCCTTGATGATGTCGGGCGGGGCGACCGGCTTGGTCAGATAGGCGCTCACGCCCAGACGACGGGCCCTGGCTGCGTCACCGCGCTGGCCCGACACGGTAAGCACCACGAACGGAGGCGTCGGGGAGTCGAGCAGCCGCCGCAGCTCCTCGACCTGGGCGAGGTCTCCGGAGAGGTCGAAGATCACGGCGTCGAACGCATCGGGCCCGGCTTCGCCGAGGAGCCTGCTGGCCTCGGCGACGTCGCTGCAGAGATGCGCTTCGCACCCGACCTCGGCAAGCGCCTCGATGGTCTGGCTGCGGTCTTTCGCGGTCGATACGAGCAGGACCGCAACGGCTTCCGCCATGACACCGGGTGATGGCGTGTCGATCACGTGCTCCTCGATCGGCAATGCGAAGCGGAAGGTGCTGCCGAAGGCCTCCTCGCTGTCGACCGTCATCGTTCCCGACATCAAACGGACGAGCTGCGAAGCGATCGCCAGGCCCACGCCCAGCCCGCCGTACTGCCTGGTGAGAGACGCGTCTTGCTGGGAGAAGCCCTCGAAGATCTCCGTCCGGGCCTCCGTCGTCAGTCCGATGCCCGTGTCCTGGACCGCGGTCAGCAGCGTCAATCCCCCCGACTCCTCCCGCCTCGTCCCCACCCGGATCCAGATGCCGCCCTCACTGGTGAACTTGACGGCGTTGCTGACGAGGGTGCTGACCACCTGGCGATAGCGGCCCGGGTCGCCGACGACCGCCTGCGGCACGTCGGAGGCGATGTGAAGCTCGAGGCTCAGGCCCTTTCCAACCGCCTCACGGCGGTGTTGTTCGAGGACCGCGCTCAGCGAGTCCCTGATCTGGAACGGCAGCCGCTCGATCTCGAGGTCGCCCGCCTCCAGCCACGACAGATCGAGGAGGTCGTTGATCAGCGAGAGCAACTCGGCGCCGGAGGACCGGATCACGGCGACGTGCTCGCGCGGCTCTGGATCCATCCCGGAGTCGAGCAGGAGGTCGGCCATCCCGAGGATGCCGTTCATCGGGGTCCGGATCTCATGGCTGATGTTGCGGAGGAACTCGGACTTCCGGGCCGACGCCGCGTTTGCCTCTCGTCGGTGCGCCGCGACCGTGTGGCGCAGACGGAGGTGGCCGACCAGCGCTACGCCACCCAGTACGACGAACGCGGCTTGAGCCGGCAGAGCAGCGTCCGGTGGTCGGCCGTCTACGAGCGTCGCATACGCGGCGAGACCGACGGTCGCCGCGCCGCCATACCCGAGGACGATGCCGGTGCGGCCCGTCAGTCTCCCGCATGCCGCGACCACGATCCCTGCGAAGGTCAGCGGCAGCAGGAGGCCCTGCTCTGCCCAGCCGGCCGCGGCGACGACCACGGTGAGCGCAGAGGCGTCGACCAGCGCGCCGATCGGGAGGTACGACCGGGGACGGCCGGACACCGCCGAGGCCCCAACCACGAGGGCCGCAAGCGCGATCGTCAGCCCGGCCGGGGCACGGGTGGCGGCGACGGCAACGCCGCCCAGCAGAGCGAGCGCAGCCGCCGCGCTCCTACCCCAGCGGTGAATGAGCCGGGACGCAGTCGACCGTGGCGGCGCTTGGTCCACCGTGATTGTCCTCCGCATGTGCCGATCCATTGCAGAATCGGCAACGAGAGGGCCCGATTGAACCTTTTCGACGGCGGATAACCTGCTGGTCGTGGAACCACAGCCTCGGCCATGCCGGCAGTAGGGATCATCGACGTCGGCGTGTGGATGCCGGAGAGCTGGATGAGCGCTGCGGACATGGCAGGCGAGTCCGGAATACCCGAAGAGGTCATCACCGCGCGATTCGGGCTCGACGGCAAGCACGTGGCCGGCCCCGACGACCACGTTTCCACCATGGGGGCCGCCGCCGGCCGGCGCGCGTTGGAGCGGAGCGGTGTCGCGCCCACCGACCTCGACCTGGTCGTGTACTTCGGATCCATGTGGAAGGACTACGACGTCTGGTCGGCGGCGCCAAAGGTCCAACATCTCGTCGGCGCCGAGCGTGCCTGGGCACTGGAGCTCTCGTACGTCTCGTGCGGGACGCCCGTCGCCCTCAAGGTGGTGGGGGACATGATGCGCGCCGATCCCGGGTTGGGTACGGCGCTGGTCGTCGGGGCGAGCCGCGAATCACATCTGCTCGACTACCGGAATCACCGGTCGCGGTTCATGTACAACTTCGGCGACGGGGCGGCCGCGGCGATCTTGGGTCGGGGACGCGGCCACGAGATCCTGGCGTCGGCGATTCACACCGACGGCAGCTTCGCCGACGACGTGGCCGTGTACGGTGGGGGGAGCCGCCATCCTGCCTACGACGATGCGACCGTGCGGCGCATGCACTTCCTCGACGTGGGCAACGTCGAGTCGATGCGCGACCGGCTCGGTCCGCTGTCGGGCCCCAACTTCGTGGCGGTGGCCCGGAGGGCCTGCGCCGCGGCCGGCGTCGACCCCGCCGACCTGGCACTGCTGGCGCCGATCCACTTCAAGAGATCGTTCCTCGAGTGGATCCTCGACGAGTTGGGCATTCCTGAGGAGCGCACCGCCTACCTGCGTCGTCACGGCCACATGTCCGGCATCGACCCCCTCGTAGGCCTCGACCAGTGGCGCGACCGGCTCCGCCCCGGTGATGCGGTCCTGCTGCTCGCCGCCGGCACCGGATATTCGTGGGCGGCCACCGTTCTGCGCTGGTAGCACCGGCGGCGTTCACCGTCCGATCCGGTCGATCCTGCGGAGCTGCCTGCGGTACAGCCTCTCGGCGAGCGGGCCTCCGGCCCGCGGGAACGCTCGCGACAGTCCGCCGAGACGATCGACGGCGGCACCGCGGAGCACTTTCCGGTAATCGCCCGCCTGGGCATCGAACTGTCCGGCCGGCACGCCGATCTGCGCCGCCATCTCGCCCACGAAGCCGGCGTTGTCCGCCGCGAAGTCCTCGTAGTAGACCGGCCGGACCGGCACGCCGGCCGCGTGCAGCGCCGCGGCGAACCCGGCCATCCGCCACTTCCGGTAGACGATGCGCGCCATCGTCGCAGCGAGCAGATGCGGGCGCGCCGGGATCCTGATCTTGCTCAGCTCGGCGAAGTAGGCCTCCCGCTCGGTGGGGGACATGCCGAGAGCGCCGAACTGCGGGTGCTCCGGCACCTCGCGCTCGGCCTGGAGCCGGTTCGCATACCGGGTGAAGTAGAGCGAGCTGACGTACTCGCGGAAGTTCCTCCGGGAGAGCACGAACGCCACCACGCGGTGGCGAGCCAGCACGGGGGCGATGCGGCGGGCGGGGCCGAAGGGCCGCCACTTGAAGCCGATGCCGACGGCGCTCCGATCGGAGGGCGGCTCCACGCCGGCCGGCTCATAGCGGCCGCTGGAGAGCACCTCGTCGAGGATCGCCGGCAGCTCGGATGAGCGCCGGCCCTCCAGCTGGTAGCGGTCGAGGTGCTCGAAGAGCGGGATGTGGACGCCGGGCTGGTTGCCGAGGGCCGAGACGATGGCGCTGCTGCCCTCCCGGCCGCTGTAGAGCAACACGAAGTTGCGGGGCTGCGGCATGGCGCGGCGACGCTACCAGTGGCCGGCCGCCGATGAGCCGATAGGGTGGGTGACATGAGCGAGATCGCCGTGAGCAGGTTCGTCGCCGCACCGCCAGAGCGCGTCTGGGAAGTCGTCACCGACCTCGAGAACGCCGTCGGCGTGCTGTCGGGCGTCACAGCGGTCGAGCGCCTCGACGGCGGGGAAGGATTCGCCGTCGGGACGAGGTGGCGGGAGACTCGCACGATGTTCGGCAGGGAGGCGACCGAGGTCATGGAGGTGACCGCCATCGACCCGGGCCGGGCCTACACCGTCGCAGCCGACGGCCGGGGCGCTCGCTACCGGTCGACGGTGTCGGTCACGCCCGCCGGTGAGGGAAGCACGCTGGCGATGACCTTCGGCGCCGAGCCACGTGGCGTGGTGGGCAAGATCCTCGCCGCGACGATCGGCCGCCTGTTCGCAGGTCCGACCCGCAAGGCGCTCCGCCAGGACCTCGACGACATCGCGCAAGCGGTCGAGTGACCCCCCGAGTGAGGCCCGGATCGGGCCCCGATCGACCACAACGCGTGCAAGCCTCGGCGCGTTTGGCCTAAGCTCGGCGACTGGCACGCGGTTTGCGAGCGTCGGGGAGGGTGAACGGCGCTCGCCTGGGGAGC
>CAYGCW010000110.1:6831-8202 GCA_964348465.1 uncultured Acidimicrobiia bacterium
CGGGCTGGGTCACCTGCCACGGCGGCGGCTACGTCGCCTCCGGAGAGGCCGGCGTGAGCCGCCTCCGGAGGCCGCTCACCCCGGTTCGACTGCAGGCCTGTCCCCGTGGCGCCGGTACCGTTGGCGCCACCATGCGCATCCTCGTCGTCGAAGACGAAGCCGACCTCGCCGATGCCGTGGCCGCCGGGCTGCGGCGAGAGGGGTATGCCGTCGACGTCGCCGGCGACGGCGCCGCGGCCCTCGACCGGCTGTCGTACACCCCCTACGACCTGGTATGCCTCGACCTCAACCTTCCCGACGTGGACGGGCTCGAGGTGTGTCGACGCATCCGCTCCGGCGGCACCATGGCCACTCCCGACGGCGAGCCGACTCGCATCCTGATGCTGACGGCTCGCGACCGCCTCGACGACCGGGTCGCCGGCCTGGACGAAGGCGCCGACGACTACGTCGTCAAGCCGTTCGACTTCCCCGAGCTCGTCGCCAGGGTCCGGTCGCTGCTGCGGCGCGGCGGCAGCCGCTTCGGATCCGTGATCGAGGTCGGGCGCTTGCGCCTCGACCCGGCGCGCCACGAGGCGGACCACGCCGGGAGGCCGCTGGGCCTCACCGCCAAGGAACTCGCCCTGCTCCGCTACTTCATGCTTCACCCGGGCCAGGTCCTGAGCACCGAGCACCTGCTCGAGCACGTATGGGACGAGCACGCCGACCCGTTCACGAACACCGTGCGGGTCACGATCAGCAACCTGCGGTCGAAACTGGCGGCGGCCGGCGCCGACGACGTCATCGAGACGGTGGTTGGCCGGGGCTACCGGCTTCGGGAAGCGTGATGACGTTGCCGTCGTGGGTCCGGTCGGTGCGTTTCCGGCTGGCCCTGCTCTATTCGGTGCTGCTGCTCGCGGTGGGCGGCGTGGTGGTCGGGGCCGTGTACTGGAGCCTGGCCCGTTCGCTGCAGGGCGAGCCGGTGACGAGGGACCTGCTCGTCACCAGCCTCCAGCCGGGACGGGACGGGCTGACGATCCAGCAGCGCACGGTACGCGCCGAGTACACCTCGGTGGAGCAGCTCGTCAACGAGCGGACTCTCGACAACCTGCGCCGGTTCTCCTGGCTCGCGTTGGGCGGCCTGTTCCCGGTGAGCCTGGCCGTCGGGTGGGCGGTGGCCGGACGGGCGCTGCGCCCCATCGGCGAGATCGGCGCGGTCGCCCGCGACATCCAGGCCACCGACCTGTCGCGCCGCATCGGCCTCGAAGGTCCCGACGACGAGCTGAAAGGGCTCGCCGACACCTTCGACGACATGCTCGACCGCATCGAAGAAGGGGTCGACGAGCAGCGAAGGTTCGTGGAGGACACTTCCCACGAGCTGCGCAACCCGCTCGC
>CAYGCW010000111.1:0-8176 GCA_964348465.1 uncultured Acidimicrobiia bacterium
ACGGTCCCGGCGAGATCACCGCGTTCCTCGCCAACCGGGTGGTGTTGGAACTGCTCAACGGCATGGCCGAACGGGCCGTCGGGGTCTAGTCAGCCTTCGTACTCCGGGTTCTCCCAGACGATCAGCGCCGACCAGCCGCCGGTGCCCTCGTCGTCGATGTAGCCCTCCAGCACGCCGCGGGCCTCGAAGCCGTGCTCGATCTGGAACGTGAGCGTCGCGTCGTACAGCTCGCCGGCCGACACCTTGGCGACGTACTCGGCGGCGGTCAGCTCGTGCTTGTGGTCGGCGAACCCGGGGATGTGGCCGCCGGCGACGATGCCCTTCTTGTTGTGGCGCTGCACCAGGTCCTTGCGCAGCTCGTACAGGCGCCCGCCGATGCCGCGCCGGCGGTAGTCGGGATGGACGGTGATGTCGGTGCCGTAGTACCAGTCGCCGTCCGGGTCGTGGTTGCGGCACTGGTCCTCGCCGGTGATCTCGTGGATCGTGTGCTGCGTGTGGGCGAAGTCGAAGTCCACGAAGATGCCCGCCCCGACACCCACCACCCGGTCGCCATCGAGAGCGACGAACACCCCGTCGGGGAACACCTCGGCGTAGGCCAGGAACTCCCGCTCGCCCAGCAGGTCGGACGGGTCGGCGTGCGGGAAGCACTCCAGCTCCAGCCGGGCCATCTGCGGCGCCAGGTCGGGCGTCAGGTTGCGGTAGGAGATCTCGCTCATGCCGCCGCTGTCACGGTGAAGTGCTCGTACTCGTTCTCGGTCGGGAGGCCGGCGACCGCCCACAACTCCCTGGTCCGGGGACGCATGATCGCCGCTCCGCACGAAGCGATGTGGTACGGCGGCGTCGGCCGCTGGCAGATCGCCTCCTGGTCGCGGGTCAGCGCCATCAACCGTGCCGCGTCCACTTCGCCGGAGGCGAGCAGCTCGCCGGCCCTTTCCCGGCGCCGCTCGGACGACGCCTGGAGGTCGGGGGGCCGCGGCGTCTCCTCGGCGGCGGTGGGGTCGAACAGGCAGTGGTTGGTGTGGACCAGCGGCTCGCGGGCCAGCTCGGTGACGTGGGTGCTGCCGGGCATCGCCTCCACGCTGTAGCCGCGGCCGCCGGCGTCGGCCAGCAGGTAGTTGTGGGCGCCGGCCAGGTCGGCGTTGGTGATGCAGGCGAGGGCGGCGTCGATGTCGGTCTGCGCCAGCGCTTCCCGCACCACGAACGGCCAGGTCACGCCGACCTGACCTTCGGCGGTGAGGTTGTTGATGCCGACGGCGATACCCGCTTCGTTCATGCCGATCTGGCCGACGCATCCCACCGTGGTGAACACGAGGGCCGCCGGCCGGCCGTCGGGCCTCACCTCGGTCATCACGACGTGCTCGGCGGCGGAGTCGTGCATGTCCCAGGTCTGGGCGAGGAACCCCGCCCCACCGGCGCGGCCGTCGGGCACGATCACCGCGGTGCACGCATCCTCGACCAGAGCGGCGCCGGCCCGGGCGCGCACCAGGTCGACGAAGTCGGTGAACCCGCCCACGACGACCAGCTCGGCGACGCTGAGCCCCGTGGCGTCGCTCATCCCCGCCAGCTCCGCCGCCAGGTCGGGCGAGTACGCCTCGTGGGCCGCCACGCAATCTTCCGCCCAACGCAGCACCTCGCCCCTGGTCACCGGCCGCCCCGCCCACGTCCCCTCGTGCGCGAGCCTGATACGGTCGGCCGCGTAGCCGCGGATCTCCTCTGCGAACGCCGCCCCATGCGCCCGCCCCCGTGCGGCGCCGTCACCTTCCACCCGCAAGGTCCTGATCATGATGGGAGGGTACAAGCTGTGCCCCGGATGCCTGCGTCGAATCCGGCCCCCCCGGCCAGATCGGGGACCCAGTGCGCCAAACGGCGGGCGAGCGAGGCGGGCGCGTCTTAGGATGACCTCGGCGGGCGGTATTCGGCTCGCCGGAGGAGGTTGACGATGGCTGATCGGAATCCGCGGGCCCGTCTGACCACGGTGCCCCGCCTCTCGCAGATGAACCCGGTGACTCGCCGTGAGTTTCTTCGTCGGATGGGCTACGGCGCGGCTTTCGCCGCCTTCGGCGGAACGCTGCTGGCAGCGTGCGGCGACGACGGCGGCGCAACCACTACGGCCGCCGGAGAGGGCCCCACCACCACGGGCGCACCGCCGGCCAGCATGGAGCTCAACTTCGCCAACTGGCCTTTCTACATCGACCCGGGCGGCGACGACAGCTACTTCGAGACCTCGACGCTCCAGGACTTCGAGGAGGCGACCGGCATCTCGGTCAACTACATCGAGGAGATCAACGACAACAACGAATGGTTCGGCAAGGTCCAGGGCCCGCTGAGTGCCGGGCAGGACATCGAGCGCGACCTGGCCGTGCTCACCGACTGGATGGCGGCCCGCATGATGCGCCTGGGCTGGGTGGACGAGATCGACAAGTCGAACGTGCCCAACGCCGCCAACCTGCTGCCTTCGCTCCAGAGCCCCGGGTTCGATCCGGAGCGGCGCTTCACGCTGCCGTGGCAGTCGGGGCTCACCGCCATCGGCTACGACCCGAACCGCACCGGCCGGGAGCTGACGTCGATCAACGACATCTTCGACCCCGCCTTCGCCGGGCGGGTGACCATGCTCACCGAGATGCGCGACACCCTCGGGTTGGTGATGCTGGCGCTGGGCATCGACCCCGAGCAGGCCACGGTCGAGGACGCCCGCAAGGCGACCGAGCGGATCCAGCAGGCGGTCGACGACGGCCAGATCCGCCGCTTCACCGGCAACGACTACGGCGACGACCTCGTGAACGGCAACGTGTGGGCGGCCTTCGCCTGGTCGGGGGACGTCATCCAGCTCCAGCTCGACAACCCCGACCTCCAGTTCCTCGTCCCCGACGAAGGGCTGATGTTGTGGTCCGACAACATGCTCATCCCCACCGGGGCGGCCAACAAGGCCAACGCCGAGCGGTTCATGGACTATGTCTACGACTCGCGGGTGGCAGCGAAGATCGAGAGCTGGGTCAACTTCATCTGCCCGGTCGTCGGCGCCAAGGAGGCGATGGTGGAGCTGGGGGACGAGATCGGCGACGAGGAGCTGGCGGCGCTGGCGGACGACCCGCTCATCTTCCCCGACGACGAGATGCTGGCGGTCACCCACGGCTTCAAGTCGCTGGACGAGGACGAAGAGCGCGAGTTCAACGAGATGTTCGAGGCGGTCATCGGGGCCTGAGTGGACCGGCCGACCACCACGCAGGAGGCGGGCCCCGCAGCGGCTGACGTGCCGGCCGTCGACCTGGATCGCGTCACCAAGCGGTTCGGTGACGTGGTGGCTGTGGACGACATCACGCTGGCGGTGGCGGAGGGCGAGTTCTTCGCGCTCCTCGGCCCTTCCGGCTGCGGCAAGACGACGACGCTGCGGATGATCGGCGGGTTCGAGGAGCCCGACGCCGGCGCCATCCGCCTCCATGGGGACGACGTCACCGGCCTCAAGCCCTATCGCCGCCCGGTGAACACGGTGTTCCAGTCATACGCGCTGTTCCCACACCTCACCGTGTTCGAGAACGTGGCGTTCGGGCTGCGGCGGCGCAAGGTGGCCGGCGGCGAGGTGGGCGCCCGCGTCAACGAGATGCTCGAACTGGTGCAGCTGGTGGGGATGAACACCCGCAAGCCGGGCCAGCTCTCCGGCGGTCAGCGCCAGCGGGTGGCGCTGGCGCGGGCGCTCATCAACCACCCACGGGTCCTGCTGCTCGACGAGCCGCTCGGCGCGCTCGACCTCAAGCTGCGCAAGTAGATGCAGATCGAGTTGAAACGGATCCAGCACGAGGTGGGCATCACGTTCATCCACGTCACGCACGACCAGGAAGAGGCGATGACGATGGCGGACCGCATCGCAGTGATGAACGAAGGCCGGGTCGAGCGCCTCGGGTCGCCGACTGAGATCTACGACGACCCGCGCTCGGAGTTCGTGGCGGGGTTCCTCGGCGCCTCCAACCTGATGGACGCCGACGTGGTCGACGCGGCCGCCGGGGTGGTGTCCATCCCGCCGGCCACCAAGGTGCAGGTCCCGGCGGGAGCGCTGTCCGGGATCGGGCGGGCGGTCCGCATCGGCGTGCGGCCCGAGAAGATCCACCTCGCCGAGCCCGGCACCGCCGGGCTGCCGGCCAACACCTTGTCCGCCCGGGTGCTCGACACGTCGTTCATCGGCGTTTCCACCGGATACTTGCTGACGACGCCGGCCGGCGCCACGCTGAGCGTGGTCGTGCAGAACCTCGCCGAGCGGCGCTTCGCCCCCGGGGAGGAGGTCGTGGCGGCTTGGCTTCCCGAGCACACCTTCGTCGTCGATGACCGCTGAGGCAGCCACCAGCGGCGCCCGGCGGCGGGTGCTCGGGCGGAGGGCGGTGCCCTACCTCCTGCTGCTGCCCGGCGGGCTGTGGCTGTTCTTCTTCTATCTGGTGCCGATGGGCCGGCTGGCCGCCGTGGCCTTCCAGGAGGGCACGTTCCAGGAGGGGTTTCGTTTTGCGTGGCGGTGGGACAACTTCGGCGAGGCGTTCACGACCTTCGGCGCCCAGTTCAGCCGCTCGTTCATCTACGCAGGCATGGCGACGGCCGCGGCGCTCATGATCGCCTACCCGCTGGCGTACTTCATCGCCTTTCGGGGCGGGCGGTTCAAGAACCTGCTCGTCGTGCTGGTGTTGATGCCGTTCCTGGTTCCGTTCCTGCTGCGCACCCTGGCGTGGAAGATCATCCTCGCCGACGACGGCCCGGTGGTGGACGCGCTCCGGGTGATCGGCCTCGTCGCCGATGATGGGCGGCTGCTCGCCACCGGCACGGCGGTGGTGGCGGGCATCATCTACAACTTCCTGCCCTTCATGACGCTGCCGATCTACGTCTCGCTCGAGAAGATCGACCGCTCGCTGGTGGAGGCCGCCAACGACCTCTACGCCAGCCCCGCCGTGGCGTTCCGCAAGGTGACCCTGCCGCTGTCGATGCCGGGAGTCGTCGCCGGGACGCTGCTCACGCTGATCCCGGCGGCGGGCGACTACGTGAACGCCCAGCTGCTCGGCACGCCGCAGCAGTTCATGATCGGCAACGTCATCCAGAGCCGCTTCCTCGTGGTGCTCGACTACCCGGTGGCGGCGGCCCTGTCGTTCACGTTGATGCTGGCGATACTGGGGCTGATCATCCCGTACGTGCGCGTCACCGGCACCGAGGATCTGGTGGCATGACGACGGCTGCCGCGCCGGCGCGCCCGGTCTCGGTGGGGTCCCGGGCGTGGGCATTCGCCAAGCGCCACCTGCTGTCGGTGTACGCGCTGGTGGCGCTCGCCTACCTGTTCGTGCCGGTGGCCGTCGTGATCCTCTTCTCGTTCAACGACAACCGGGGCCGGTTCAACTTCGTCTGGCAGGGGTTCACGCTGAAGTCGTGGCGCAACGCATTCGAGGTACCGGGCCTGTTCGAGTCGCTGGTGAACAGCCTCCAGATAGCCTTCCTCTCGTCGGTGGTGGCGACCGTGTTGGGCACCTTCATCGCGCTCGCCCTGGTGCGCTACCGGTACCGGGGTCGTTCGGTCACCAACTTCCTCGTGTTCCTGCCGATGGCGACCCCGGAGGTCGTGCTGGGCTCGTCGATCCTGGCCCTGTTCCTCGTGCTCAACGTGAAGACCGGATTCACGACCATCGTCATCGCCCACATCATGTTCAACGTGAGCTATGTCGTCGTGACGGTCAAGGCCCGCCTCGCCGGGTTCGACCGCCACCTGGAGGAGGCGGCGATGGACCTCTATGCCAACGAGTGGACGACCTTCCGCAAGGTCACGCTGCCGATGATCATGCCGGGCGTGTTCGCGGCGTTCCTGCTCGGGTTCGCCCTGTCATTCGACGACTTCATCATCACCAACTTCAACTCCGGCCAGACGGTCACGTTCCCGCTGTTCATCTGGGGGGCGGCCCGCGTGGGGGTGCCGCCGCAGGTCAACGTGTTCGGCACGGCGATCTTCGTGATCACCGTCGGGATCATGCTGCTCAACGTGTGGGTGCAGCGCCGGCGCGATTGAGCGGCGCCTACTCCTCGGGGGCGTTGGGCGGCGGGCCCCCCAGGTAGGCGATGAACGCTGCGGCGCCGAGCACGATCGCCGCTCCGATCGAGAAGATCGTCACTGCGAAGACCCCGGGCTCGAGCAGGAGCAGCCGGGAGAAGCCGAACGCCACCGCGAAGAGCGTGAGGAGCGCCAGGATCGGGATGCCCATGGCCGTCATCGCCTCGCGGGCGAACCTCGCCGCGCTCGTCGGCCACGCCTCACCCTCGAGGCCGAGGACTGCGGGGCGGGACAACCACTCGGCGGCGATCGCGGTGACGTACCCGAGCGCGGCGCCGCCGCCGAGCGCCGTCACCAGAGCGCGAAACACCGAGAACGACAAGGTCTCCTCGCCGGAGCTACCGTCGAGCACGATCTCGCCGCCCGCGCCGACGCCGGTGCGAAACGCGGCGTAGGCCATCGCAGCGCCGATGCCGGCGCCGACCAGCGCGATGGGGATGGCAGACAGGCGGGGCTCCTCGGGATGGGCGGCAGCTGCCAGGGCGACGGCGATCCGGGCGATGAGCGCTCCGGCCGCGGCCCCGGCCAGCGTCACCAGCAGGTAGCTGGCGCCGGCGCTGGCTACGAAGTGGGGCCTGCTGCGCAGGGTTTCGGGATCGAGGAGCACCGCCTCGGCGCTGGTTTCCAGCACCAGCGGCGCCATCAGCGCCATGAACAACAGCGCGGCAACGGCGCCACCTACTGCACCGAGCGCCCCGGCCAACATGCTCCGTCGGGTCACCGAACCTCCGTCTCCGTCGAGCGGCATGTTAGCCAAGGGCGGCGGCGGCCCCCCGGCGCGCCCGCCCTGCCCCTTCGGCGCGATTCGACGTCCGCTTGTTGCCGTGGGGACGTCGGGGGTGGGGGGATCGGCGCCGCTGCGGCTGCGTCACGAGCCCGGGTTGGCCGAGGCGGGGACGGCCCTGGAGTGTCTAGCTCCCGCAGGGGTCGGGGGAGAAGATGCCGGTGACTATGCCGTCGGGCTCGTCGGATGTGACGGGGCCCCACAGGAGCAAGTCGGCTTCGTTGGCGCGGCGCAGTTCGAAGATCAGGCCCAGGTCGGGCTCCTCGATGAAGTCGATGGTGAAGTCCTCGTAGATCGTCTGCATCTCCTCGACCGTGTCGCCGGCCCGCAGGCCGCTCAGAGTGGAGATGGTGGCGGCCCTGGTCTCGAGGCCGCCGAGCGCCAGATCGAGGCGGAAGCCGCCGAGCACCTGACCGTCTCCGCCCGGAATCGCCACCGCAGCCAGCGGGCCCCAGGTCGCGACGCGGATGGTGTCGCCGGGGCAGGTGCCCATCTCCCCGCTCGACACGAAGTCGCCGGTGTCGGTCGTCGGTTCCCCGAGGCTGCTCACCAGGCGGCCGAGGGCCTGCGGCGCCGGTGCCCCGAACCCGATCGGCCCGATGGCGTTGGCCGCCAGCCGCAGGTCGCGCAGATCGAGAGGCGTCCCGGATGGTTCGATCGGCGGCACTTCGGAGGGCAACGTCGTGGCGGGAGCCACCGACGTGGCGGTACTCACCGGCGGCGCGGTGGTGGGAGCCGAGGTCGGCTGCGGTGCGGTGGTCACCGCCGCGCCTGCCGCCGGCACGGTGGTCTCGACGGCGGGGGTGCGCCGAAACACCTGGAAGCCGACCACGCTGACGATTGCGAGCACGACGCCCACCAGCAGTCCCACCAGGAAGGGGCCGAAGCTCGACCCCGGCGGGCGGGCCGGCGGCACCCCAGGGTCTTCGAGCGGCCAGAGCTGGTCTTCGTCTCCCATGTCCCTCAGCGTTTGGTAGGGATCGCGCGGCCTGGTCTGTACCCGGCTCCCGGTCCCCCCGTAGACCACGCCGGCGGGCGGCACGCGGCGTGGCGCCGCGTCGCCGGAAGGGGCGAACCAGGCGTGGTCGCGGCCGGAGCCGGGTGGGTGCTGGTCGTCGGGCACTGGCCTCCTTGGACGCGGTCATCATATGCCCCGACCTTGGAAATCCCGGTCATCTAGTCGACGACGTCGCCGGCGGCAGCGGCCACCAGATCCGGGTACGCCTCGGCCAGGACGTCGGTGAAGCTCGCGGTCGGGACGAGGACCTGGGCCCCGGAGTCGGTGACGTGGTTGCGCACCGGGACCTTGAGCCGGTGGATGGCGT
>CAYGCW010000112.1:0-6530 GCA_964348465.1 uncultured Acidimicrobiia bacterium
AGCCCACGGGCGCGCTCATGCGATTGGCATGGAGCTCGCACATCGGATAGACACCGCCAAGGTCGCCCGACTCGGCGAGGTCGTCGAGCCAGACCTGGCGGTCGGCATACTGGAATGCCATCACGGCCCCGGCCGGCGCCCCGCATCGAACGCAGCTCACGGTCATGACGACAACCTAGAGCACGGCCCGCCGGCGACCAAGCATTTGGACTCGATCACTGGTCTATCACCGACGCCCCGGCGGAGTAGACGACGCCGTTGGGGCCTTCGGCGCTCCACGCGACCGTGAGCGGTGTCTGCGACTCGACCACGTGGGCGACGGCTTCGGCGTCGGCGATCACCTGGCGGATCGTCCGCGGCGGTACGACCAGCTTGGACGCCACCAGGTCGTCGCCGAGCGGCTGGACGGTCACGGTTGCCTGCGACTCCCCAGTGTTGAGCAGCCAGATCGTGGTCGTGCCCTCCGGGTTGGTTTCACCGCCGGGCAGCAACCAGCGGGTGGCGGCCGCCGCCCGCCCCACGGTCCCGGCCAGGCCGGCGCCACCCTCGGCGATCACGGCCGCCGCCACCGGGCCGCTGGCGCGCAGCCGCAGGCCGAACGGGCCGTCGGCGAGGTCGTCCAGCGGTATGACCGTGGGCGTGGTGCCGGGCAGGGTGACCGTGCGGGCATCCTCCAGGCCGCCGTCCGCCGTGAACACGTCGATGCCGGCCGTCAGCTCAGAGTCGCCGGGGTTGGTCACGACGAGGCGCGGCGTCAGCCCGGCGGTGCGCGTGACCGGGAACTCCCACGACGGAGCCAAGCGGGTGCCCGGCCAGGACGCGTCGTCGATGCTGTCACCCGCCGTGATGACGGGGAACGCCAGACCCTCCTCACTCGCCAAGGTGAACGCCAGCGAGTCGCGGAAGCGGAGCGTGTCGGCGAGCGGGAAGTCGCGCCACGACCGGGCGCTCACCGTGACGCTCTCGATCTCGGGCAACGGCTCGATGCCGATCTCGCTGAACGCGAGGATGTTGAGCTTGGCCGGCTCAGGGAAGGGGTTGAAGAGCCGCAACGTGAGACGCTCGCCCTCGCCGGTCGAGCTGCCGACCACGTACCACACCTTCGGTGCGGCGTCGAGGCACACGTCGCCGGAGTGACGCGCGTCCTCGAGGATCTCGGCGAAGGCGGCGGCCCTTCTGGTGGTGAACTCGACGAATCCGGGGGCGTCTCCGCGCAGCGCGATCTCCGACACCAGCGCCCCCGCCGCTCCCGGGCCGGCGATCGTGAACCGGGCCCGCTCCGGCTCCTCACCGGGCACGGGGTTCGGGAAGGTGAACGCGGCGGTGGCGGGATCGGCGGCGACGGCACTGATCACCGTGTCCCGCTCCAGCGTCGCCACGGAGGCCGGGCAGTACCACACGCCGGCGAAAGCCGCCACGTCGGATGCGCCGCCCGCAGCGAACGTCTCCGGCTCGGGCACGGCCTCCGGCTCGGGAGCGGCCACCGCTGCAACGGCCAGCGCTGCTGCGATCGCGAGCCAGGCTACGCGCTTCATCGCCGCGCCCTCCGGCGGCCGCGGGGCACGGCTGCCTTCCGCCCCGTGCCCCACAGCGCCGTCACGAACAGGAATGCGCCCAAGCCGCCGGCGGCCATCGCCTCACGCCGGTACGGCTCGTGCGGCTCGAAGGACGCGACGCCTTCGGCAGCACTCACCTCGTTGGCCCACCCGGCCTGCCGCCAGGGACCGGGGCCCCAGCGCCGGTCGGCGTTCTCCGCGACGCGCACGCTGCCCTGCGACCGGACGGGGCCGCGGTAGTCGGGCGAGTCCCACGACCAGACGGTGCCATCGCCGGCTTGGGCCCTGACGGCCTCCACCTCGCTCAGGAACACGGGCCGGTCGAGGCCGCTGAGCGGAACCAGGTCGAGCTGGGCGTCGAAGACGCCCTCGAACGGCGAAGGGCCGACCACGACCACCCACCGGATCCCGAACTCCGCCAGCACCTCGCCGGCGCGGGCCACCTCGCCGGCGATGATCGAACGCAGCGTCGTTTCGAGGGCCTCGTCGCCGATTCGAGGCTCGGCGAGCCGCGCCTCCCCCAGGTTGGGCACCGGCGCCGAGACGACCCGGTATGCCGCGCCGTCGAGGAGGCGGGAATCCCCGGGCAGCGCGTCGGCCGGCCCAGCCAGCAACACCCGCGCGGCGGTGGGATCGTCCTCGATGGCGGTGAACCGCAGCGCATCGCGATAGACATCTTCGGGCAGACCGGCCCGGCCCGGCCCGATGAGCAGCAAGGTCGAACCGGCCAGGAGCACCCCGCCGGCGACGCCCACCGCGGTGAGGAGCTGGCGCGGCGCCGGCAGCCGCTCGATGTGCGAAAGCCCCTCGAGGGCTGCGGCGGCGACGGCGGCGACGCCGAGCGCGGCGAGGACCATGCCGGTGGCGGCGACGTCCCGCCCGGCGTCCAGCTCGGCCGCCCGCCCGAGAGCCAGGCCACCGGCGCCCAGAGCGAGCCCCCAGCCCGCGATCGCAGCATGAAGACGATCGCCGGCGCCCAGCACCGCCGCCACGCCGGTCACGCCCACCAACACCACCCCCGGCCACCACGGCCGCCAGAACGCCGCCGTCCCCGCTTCGAGGTAGTCGTAGAGGTCGGTGACGCCGAACCATGGGAACAGCATCATCATGCCCAGCGCCGACCCGGCCGCGGCGCGCAGCGGCGCCCACCAACGGGCCTCCTGACCCAGGAGCGCCCAGAGAGCAAGCACCGCGGGCGCGACGACCAGCAGCAACGGCAGCCCGGCGGCGGCGACCCCGGTGAGCCACCCGGCGGCCGCGATCACACCGATCCGGCCGCGCATCGTCGGCGGCCACCGCCGCAGGCAGACCCGCAGCACCCAGGGCACGGCACCCGCCGCCAGCAGCGCCGTCCATTCCCCGCGCCCTGCCAGCGCCTGCACGCCGGGTCCGGCCACGTACACGATGCCGCCTGCATAGGCAGCTACGGCGCCGATGCGCCACGAGCGGAGGAGGCGGCCCATCCCGATGGCGCCCCCGAGGACGGCGGCCACGGTCAGCACGGCGGCGGCGAGGTCGGCCCGGCCTCCAAGGACATACTGGATGACGGCGGCCAGCCCAACCGACGGATGGAGCGGGGCCGGGCTGCCGAACCCGGCGACGTTCCATCCGCCCGCATACGCTCGCAGCGTGCCGGTGGCCGAATCCGCCGGCGGCAGCGTGAAGCCGATCGCCGGCAGTGTGCCGCCCCACACCGAGCGGGTGGCCGCCAGCGCCACGACGATGACTCCGAGACCGACGAGGAAGTTCGGGCTGCGGAGCGTCTGCTGCCCCACCTCGAGGATGCCCGTCAGACCCCTGCCTTCGGCCTCGGGGAGGCGCTCACGAATACGGTCGCCCACCTCGCCGGTCAGCGCCCGCAACCGCGCCGACCCGCCGACCTGGTACCGGAACAGCTCTTCGTCGCCGACCACCCGGCCCTTGCGCGCCTGCCAGCGAGCCGCCACCGCCGAGGGGAGGTGGACGAGATTCCACGCCCAGGCCCTGATCAGGTTGAAGAGCGTCCAACGACCCACCAGCGGCGCCACCACGGCCTCGGCGAGGCCGATGAGCAGCGCGAGCGGCAGCATCCACAGCAGCGTGAGCGGGCTGTAGACCTTGATCGCCGCCCTGATCCTTCCCGCCTCCTCCCGCCAGGATGGGCTGCGAGGACCCGGCGGCGACGGATAGAGCACCTCTGAGGACGGCGCCACCACCACGCGGGCACCGCGGAGGCGAGCCCGCTGGCAGAGGTCGGTCGTGGCTGATTGCGGTTCGAGGAGACGATCGACGCCGTGGAGGCCGCGCAGCAGGTCGCGCCGCACGAGCAGCGAGCCGGGGGGCAGCGTCGCGACGTCGCGCACGACTTCGTACTGCTGCTGGTCGACCTCGTCCGGGTCCAGGCCCGAATAGGGCACCTCGAAGACGTCGGTGGCCATGCCCACCGACACCAGCCGGGCCGGCTCCTCGAGCGCCAGCACCTTGGATCCCGCCACCGATGCGTCGACCCTGATGCTCTCGACGACGAGCGACCTGAGGGCGTCCGGGCGGGGGCGGGCTCGGTCGTGAAGGAGCCAGACGAAGGTGACGGACTCCGGTACGGCCGCCAGCAGCTCCCGCACCGATGGCAGCCAGGCAGCGTCGCGGTCGGCTGCGATGCGCCGGGCCTCATCCCCTCCGCCCACGACGTACGTAGCGGCCGCCTCGTAGACTTGCCGGCCGAGCGCGTCGAAGCTCCCCGGCAGCGACTCGATGTCGTACACCAGGATGGCGACCGCAACGGACGCGGTCGTCTTCCCGTCGGAGAGAAGGGTTTCGAGGGACATTCGGACGGTCATTTTGGGACGGCTGCCGACACAATCCAACGATCCACGGCTGGTGCTCCTCTCCGGCGGGGTGGGCGGAGCCCGGCTCGCACGCGGCCTGGCCCGGGTGGTTCCCGCCGATCTCCTCACCGTGGTCGTCAACGTCGGCGACGACGACGAAGTCTACGGAGTCCACGTGGCTGCGGACGTCGACACGGTCGTCTACACCCTCGCCGGTCGCGAAGGGCCGCACGGCTGGGGCGTGGCCGGCGACACGTTCACGGTGATGGGCCACCTCTCCGACCTCGGGGTGGACACTTCGTTCCGCCTCGGCGACCGCGATCTGGCGACGTGCCTCCACCGGACCGCAGCGCTGCGAGCCGGGCAGCCCTTGTCGTCGGTGACGGCCGGGATCGCGCTCGAGCTCGGGGTGCTTCCCACGGTTCTGCCCGCCACCGACGACCGGCTGCGGACCAAGCTCCGGGTGGCCGGCGGCGAGTGGCTGTCGTTCCAGGATTACTTCGTGCGGCGGGGGCACGCCGATGAGGTGATCGGCATCGAATTCGAGGGCGCCGCCGAGGCCAAGCCGGCGCCCGGCGTGGCGGACGCCATTGCCGCAGCCGACCTGGTGGTGATCGCGCCGTCGAACCCGCCGCTGTCGATATGGCCGATCCTGGCCGTCGGGGCCCTGCGGGAGGCGGTGGCGACAGCCGGCCGAGTGGTGGCGGTGAGCCCCCTATTCGGCGGGAAGGCGGTCAAGGGACCCGCCGCCGAGGTGATGGCGACACTGGGGCTGCCGCAAGGGAACGCCGGGGTGGCCGCCGCGTACGAAGGGCTGATAACGGATCTGGTGGTCGACACCGGCGATGCCGCCGACATCTCGCTGGCCGGCGAGCATCTCGCCGTCCACGCTGCCGACACCCGGATCGCCGATCCTGACGCCGCTGCGCGCTTCGGGGCGTGGCTGCTGGAGCTGGCGTGATCTCGATCGTCCCGCTGCACGGGATCCCCGAGGTCGTCGCGGGCGACGACCTGGCGGCGTTGCTGCTGGTGGCGCTCGAGCGGGCTGGTGTCGCCCCTGCCGACGGCGACGTGCTGGTGGTCACCCACAAGGTCGTGTCGAAGGCCGAGGGAGCAATCGAGGCGCTGGATGCGGAGGAGCCGGAGCGGGCCTACCGCGCCCTCGCCGAGCGTGAGGCAGTCCGGGTGCTGCGCCGCCGCGGCGACCTGATCATCGCCCTCACGAGACACGGCTTCGTGTGCGCCAACGCCGGCGTCGACCGCTCGAACACCGCCGAAGGCACCGCCGTCAAGCTGCCGGCCGATCCGGACCGCTCCGCCAACGCGTTGCGGCTCCGCATCGAGCGGGCCACAGGCACCCGGATCGGAGTGGTGATCAGCGACACGTTCGGCAGGGCCTGGCGGTCGGGCCTGACCGACGTCGCCATCGGCGTCGCCGGTATCCAGGCCATCGTCGATTTGCGCGGCACCACCGACGCCGGGGGGCGGGAGCTGCACGTGACGCAGGTAGCGGTGGCCGACGAGATCGCCGCCGCCGCCGACCTGGCGATGGGCAAGGCGGACAACGTCCCGGCGGTGCTGATTCGCGGCCTGCGACTGCCGCCCGGCGAGGGAAGAGCCGCTGACCTGGTGCGCCCGCCGCCCGAGGACATGTTCCGCTGACCGCCGGCAACGCTCAGCGGACCTCGTCCTTCTTCTCGAACGATTTGGCGTAGTTCTCGTGCCCTTCGGCGACGAGCCCGTAGGCTCTCTCGCTGGACAATGTTGCGGCGTTCCCGGCGGCCCTGCTGTTGTGGAGTGCGTGTTTGGCGGTGCGCGCCAGGGAATCGGGGGCCCTGGGCCGCACCCGGTCCATGCCCTTGCCCTGACGGAAGGCCCTCAGGAACCCACCCAGGCTCATGTCCGGAATCCTACGGCACCTACGATCAGTCCGTGCCCGAGCTGCCGGACATCGAGGTCTACATCCAGGCGCTGCGCCGTCACGTGCTCGGCGAGCCGCTGCTGGAGCTGCGGGTCAGCGGGATCTCGCTGCTCAAGACCTACGACCCGCCGGCGTCGGCCGTCGCGGGCCAGCGGGTGACCGGGCTGCGGAGGCTCGGCAAGCGCATCGTGTTCGAGTTGGGGGACGAGCTGCGGATGGTCCTCCATCTGATGATCGCCGGCCGGCTGC